>JBLMWR010000495.1:0-3498 GCA_050257335.1 Deltaproteobacteria bacterium
CTGCTGACCTGCAACGTCTCGGAGCTCGCGGTGATGCTGATCGGCCCGCTCCTCGGGATGCCGCTGCCGCTCCTACCGCTCCAGATCCTCTGGATGAACCTCGTGACCGACGGGCTGCCGGCGCTGGCTCTGGGCCTGGAACCGCCCGAGCCGGGGGTGATGAACCGCAAACCTCGGCCGCCTCAGGAATCGATGTTGTCGCTGGGTTTGGGGGCCACGGTCATCTGGCAGGGCATCCTGTTGGCCATCGTCGCGCTGACCGCTTATGGCGTCGTTTATCGGGCGCATCCCGACGACACAACGCGGGCGGGAACGATGGCCTTTTGCGTCGTGGTTTACGGAGAGCTGTTCCGGGCTTTGGCCGCACGCAGCGCACGCTGGACGTTTTTGCAGCTCGGGCCGTTCACGAACCTGTATCTTTTTGCCGCCGTAGCGATCTCCGGGCTGCTCCAGGTGAGTGTCGTGCTCATTCCCTTTGCCCGTCCCATCTTCGAAACGGTGACTCATTCGGTTTGGGAATGGGTGGTGCTGATCCTGCTCGCCCTCACGCCAGTTACGGCGATCGAAATTGTGAAACTCGTCCGGCAGAGGTTGTCAGGGCAAAGAGCACCGTCGGGCACGGCAGCAACGAAGTAGTCAATCCGGTCATCGCCTGCGTTGGAAATCATGGAGAGGATCATGCGGCTTAAACAGCTTGTTTTGAGGCTGATCCCCGTGGCGGTCATCGGCGCAGCAATCGCGGCACTGGCGATCTGGTGGCCGGAGAAACCGCAAGAGGAACAGGGCCAGGCCGAGGTCTGGACCTGTTCCATGCATCCGCAGATCCGGCTCCCGAAACCCGGCCGCTGCCCGATTTGCGGCATGAACCTGATCCCGGTTTCCCGGCTGGAAGCCGAGCAGATCCACGTCGAACAGCGCGCAGGCGTCGAAACCGAAGCCATCGAGCGGCGGGAGCTGTTTAAGGAAGTCCGCACGGTCGGCAAGCTGGACTACAACGAACGGCGGGTGGCCTATATCGCGGCCTGGGCCGCCGGCCGCGTCGATCGCATCTACGCCGACTTTACGGGGATCGTCGTCAAAAAGGGGGACCACCTCGTCGACATCTACAGCCCCGATCTGCTTGTCGCGCAGCGCGAATTGCTGATCGGACTGGAGGCATGGGAGCGCGAACAGAAGCGGGCGCCCTCCGAAAGCCGCAGCGCCTTGCACGAATCGACGCTCGAAGCCGCGCGGACCAAGCTGCGGCTGCTCGGGATCCTGCCGGAACAGATCGCCGAAATCGAACGCACGAAGAAAACGACGACGCACCTGACGATCTACGCGCCCATCGGCGGCACGATCATCGGAAAGGACGCGCGGCTGGGGCAGTACCTGAAGGTGGGAGACCCGCTGTATCGCATCGCCGATCTCGATCCGATCTGGCTTTATCTCAACGTCTATGAATACGACCTGGCATGGGTCCGGTTCGGGGAGCAGGTCGATGTTACGGTGGAGGCGTATCCCGGCGAGACGTTTCGCGGCACTGTGACCTTCATCGACCCGTTCCTCGACGACGCCACGCGAACCGTCCGCGTCCGCGTCAACCTGAAGAACGAGGACCGGCGGCTCAAGCCCGAGATGTATGCCAACGCGAGCATCATGGTGAGAATCCGGCAGGACGGCACCCCGGAACCGACCGGGCTGGAAGGGAAATACATCTGTCCCATGCACCCGGAAGTCATCCAGGACGAGGCGGGGGAATGTCCGATTTGCGAGATGGAACTGGAGAAAGTGCCCGGCGCCGCGGAAGCGCCCGCTCCGGGAGTTGCGAAAGGCGGAACTTCGGAGTCGGCGGAAAGCCGGGGAGTCCTGGCAGTGCCCGTTTCGGCAGTGCTCAGCACCGGACGCCGGCAGATCGCCTACCGGCTTACGAAAGCCGGAGCGTACGAGCTGGCCGAGCTCAAACTGGGACCGCGGGTCGAGGCACGAGAGAAAGACGGCCGGACGCGAGAGTTCTTCCCGGTTCAGTCCGGACTGACGGAGGGCGATCGCGTCGTTGCCCGGGGAGGGTTTCTGCTCGACAGCCAGCGGCAGATCGAGGGGATGCCGAGCCTCCTCTATCCCCAAGGGCAGTCGGCGCCCGCCCAACTGCACTCCGGCCACGGCGGTATGCAGCCCGCCAAACCCTCCTCCGCAGCCCCCGGCGCAGTGCATCAACATTAATGATTGACGGGAAACATTCATGGTCAACTTCGTCATTCGCTGGTGCCTGAACAATCGCGTGCTGGTGGTCCTGTTGTTTCTGGCGGTGATCGCCGTCGGCTACTACTGCCTCAGCAATGCGCCGATCGATGCCATTCCCGACATCGGCGAAAAGCAGGTCATCGTCATCGCCGACTGGCCGGGCCGGTCGCCGCAGGACGTGGAGGACCAGGTCACCTATCCGCTGACGGTGAGCCTTTCGGGAACGCCGGGCGTCAAGACGCTGCGCTCATTCTCAGGCTTCGGCTTCTCGATGGTCTTCATCATCTTCAAGGATGAGATCGACTACTACTGGGCGCGTTCGCGTGTCATGGAGCGCCTGAACACTGCCGCCGACAAGCTGCCTCCCGCTGTGGTTCCGACGCTGGGACCCGACGCGACGGCCCTCGGGCAGATCTACTATTACACGCTCGAAGCCGAGGGGGCCGACCTCCAGCAGCTCCGCTCGCTGCAGGACTGGTACATTCGCTACCAGCTTCAATCCGTGGAGGGGGTCACTGAAGTGGCGACGCTGGGCGGTTTTGTCAAGCAGTACCAGATCGACGTGCAGCCTGAAAAGCTGCGAGCGCATCGCGTCACGCTCCCTGAAGTCTACGAAGCCGTGCGTCGCAGCAACATCGACGTGGGGGCCAAGGTCGTCGAGAACAATCGATTCGAGTTTTTTATCCGCGGCAAAGGGTTCATCAAGAGCGTCGCCGACATTGAGAACATCGTCATCCGCCAGGAAAGCGGCACGCCGATCTTCGTAAAAAACGTCGGGACGGTGCAGCTCGGTCCCGACTTTCGGCGGGGCGCGCTCGACAACGCCGGACGCGAGGCGGTCGGGGCGGTCGTGACCATGCGGTACGGAGAGAATCCCCTGCGGGTCATCCAGCGGCTCAAGGAGAAGATCGCCGAAATCGAACCGGGTCTGCGCGTCACGCTGTCGGATGGCCGGCTGGCGCTGGTGCGGATCATCCCGTACTACGACCGCACCGATATCATTCACGAGACGATGGCCACGCTTAAGGATAATCTCGTCGAGGAGTCGCTGACGGTGGCGGCTGTCGTCCTGATCTTCCTGCTGCATTTGCGCAGCACGCTGGCCGTGCTGCCGACCCTCCCCCTCTCGCTGGCGATGAGTTTCGTCGTCATGTACTTCCTGGGAGTGGACAGCAACATCATGTCGCTCGCCGGACTGGCCATCGCCATCGGCGATGTCAGCGACATGGGGATCATCATGACCGAGAACATCTACCGCCGGCTGGCGACCGAGCC
>JBLMWR010000496.1:0-4458 GCA_050257335.1 Deltaproteobacteria bacterium
CTCGACCAGCTTCTGCCGGGCCGCCTCGGAATTTTCGTGAAGGGTGAAAAACACATTGTGGACGATCATGGGCGCAGGTAACGACATGGAATCTCTCCAAACAAGACAAACGGTCGGCAAATCACTATTGTAATGACATGGAATCCACGTATCACGGCCACGGAGTACGGTTTCGCTACCCGGATGAATGGCAGGTCAGCGAACAGCAGGAGGGGGACCAGATCTCGATTACGGTCTCAAGTCCCCAGACGGCGTTCTGGACGGTGAGCCTGTTTCCCGGCTGTCCCGAGCCCGAAGACATCGTCGCCGCCGCGCTCGACGCCTTTCACGAGGAATACGACGAGCTCGACGATTACCCGTCGAAAGTCCGCGTCTGCAAACGTCGCACCGTGGGCCGCGACATCGATTTCGTATGCCTCGAGCTTCTCAACAGCGCCGGCATTCGCGCCTTCCGCGCCCGCCAGTTCACGGTCCTGGTCCTCTTTCAATTGACCGAGGCCGAACGCGAGGCAACTGCGCCGATCCTCGACAGGATCACGAAGAGCCTTTCATGTCCTGCGACCGCGCCGGATGAGGAAACGGACGAAGATTGACGCTCGCCGGGGTGGCGGGGTCAGTTATCCTTCGGTTTCAGCGGAAGCACGGTCGTGGCGCGATAACTCGGTTTTCCGTACTTGTCGAGCACGGAACGGTCGACGTCCCCCTTGACCAGCACGACGTCATCGTCCATCAGCGTATCGAGGACGCGGTCGTCGACCAGCGTCAGACTTCCCTTGTAGGGGTCGTCGTCGAGGGGGTCGCGGCTGTAAGTAATGCGCCAGGAATTGGTCTTCGGATCGCGGGACACAACGCCGCGCAGCCACGAATATCCGTTCGGGTCTTTCTTGAAGGGCGAAGGGCGCTGCCTGGAAGCGGGACGGCGCATCTCCGCGTCATCCGAACTGGCCGACGCCGGTCGAAATGGCGTCGGGCTCACGAATTTCTGGTCGTCCAGCGACGACATTGACTCGTCGGTTTCGACCGCGGCGTCGTCGAGGCGGTTGCGTGGCCCGTCAAGACTGCTCCGTCCGTCGCGGATCGAATCCGTATCGTCGTCTCCCGACGCGGGAGCTCCCAGCGTCGTCGGCGGATTGCCGGGATCCAGAGTGCGGGCGTCCGGGACCCGTCCTCCGGATGGTTGCCCGCGGTTCGATCCCGAATTGAGGTTCATCTGGCCGTTGGCGGGCGTCGGATACTGCCGCGATCCCGACGGTGATGTTCCGGACGGCGACGTTTGCGAGGGGGTTGGGACCGCCGGCGGCGAATAGGGGCCGGACATCGGCGGATACGGATTCGTGTTGCCGTACCCGTACGGGAAATACGACTGGCAGCCGGTCGCAGCGAACAGCGCCAGTCCCATCGGCACGAGGGGACGAAGGTGCATGGGTCGGATCCTTCCAGTCGGCGAACTCGCGGATTTCCCGCGATGCGGGGATTCGCCGGGCCGGGATTGTACGAATCCGCCCAATCCTGTCCATACCGAAAGCCTGGAGTGCGGCGACTCGTCGCCGCTTTCAGATCATTCGGAGTGCGGTGCCTTGTCACCGCTTCAGGATCTTTGGGACAACGAGGCCAGTGCTTCGATTTCAACAGAAAGCCAACAACGGAACTCCTTTGCGCCTTTGCGTGATGCCTTTTCGTCAATCTTTCCGAGACGGTTCCACCTAAGAAAACGGAATCATGCAAAGACGAGTTGGAACGAGGCGGGATCTGGTGGCGCTAAATGAAGGGCTCCAGACAGGGAAAGAGCTTCGGTTTTTTGAATGCATCGAATACGATCCGTTGACCCCACTTCCCCGCGAGGAACCCCAAATGCACGTTACCGGAATCCTCGAAACGGCCCTGCACGTGGACGATCTCGACTGCGCGATCGCCTTCTACCAGCGCCTCTTCGGCTTCGAGGTAATGGCTCAGGACAAGCGATTCTGCGCCTTCAACGTCGCCGGCCGCGACGTCCTGCTTCTGTTCAAACGCGGGGCTTCGACCCAGCCCATGCCCGTCCCGGGGGGCGTCATTCCACCCCATGACGGCCAAGGGCGGCTGCACATCGCCTTTTCAATCCCAGCCGCCGATTTTCTGGCCTGGGAAAGACGGCTCGCCGACCAGGGCGTCACCGTCGAATCCACCGTCAACTGGCCTGAAGGAGGCCGGAGCCTGTACTTCCGCGACCCGGACCAGCACCTTTTGGAACTGGCCACGCCCGGCATCTGGCCCAATTACTGAGCCGGCAGCGCATCGCACAGCGAGAGGGCCAGAAGCGGGAAGGCCGTGCCACTGTAGGTGATGAAGTGCCACTTCTCGGTGTTCAGCGACCGCGTCCACCAGCGGCCGGAGGCCCGCTGGTTGGCGAGCAGCCACTGCGTTCCCTTCTGAATCCGAGGATCGTTCGCCGGAATTCCCGATTCGCGCAGGACGATGATCGCCAGCCCCGTCTGATGGCCGTCGCTTCGGGGATCGGCGAATTCCGGTTCGCCGCGGAGCTTCTCAGCCCGATTGCCCCGGCCCCACTGTTCGGGCTCGCCAAACGAGCGGATTGACCAGCCGCCGTCCGGGCGCTGTTTTTTGAGGATCATTTCCACGAGCTGCTGCCTGCGGTCGTTTTCGAGAAGCCCCGGCAAACGGGCGGCGGCCCACAACAGGAGCGTTCGGTCGTAATCCTGCTTCGGGGTTTCGGTCCGCAGATAGTTTTTCAGCCGCTCGATGCCGGCCTTGAGGTTATCGTCGCTGACTTTCTCGAGCCAGCCGGGGGCCGTGCCGGCGGCCATAGCGGCAACGGTCGCCAGATGATACGAGCTCGACTCGTACGGCGGCCAGCAGTCAAGCGAACCCCAGGTTCCTGACTCACGCTGCAGAGTGAACATGAGTCCCAGCGCCCGTTCAGTCTCGGGCGAAAGCGCCTTCGTGACGTGGACGTCCCATTCCGCCAGCCCAGCGGCCATGTAGATTGCCTGCGCCGGCGCGACACTCTCCTGCTGTTCTTCCGGTTTCTTCTGTGCGAATTGGTCGAGACTGGCGACGAAGTGCTTGCGCATCTCGTCGTTCGGCGCCCCGACCCGCGCCGACAGAGCCGGACGGATCACCATGTACGTGCCGTTCGTATGGCACGTCACGCACTTGCGGCTGCCGTTCCAGGCGAGCGCGCCGTGGTCGAGATAATCGAGCGCTTTCTTCACGGAAACCCGTTCGAGCTTCGGCTCGTTGGCCGACGCCGGGGGGATGGCAATCGATTCGAACTGATACTGCGGCGGGTTCTCTTCTTTTTTCTCTTCGCCCCGAGCGATCGCGGATATCAGCGTCGCCGCGAACAGTGTTGCCAGACTTGCAGAGGACACGCGGGTGGAGATCACAGCAGGAATTCCTCGCGAAAGCGGTCCGAAAGCATCTCGATCCCGAACTCATCAACAGATCGTAATGCGTCATGCTACCGGCGACCCGGGGCAATTGCCAGCGTGTCCTGCAGGATGGGCTTCCAAGCCCGTCTGTGCACAGTGACGCACGGGCCTGGAAGCCCATGCTGCGACCACTGGACGCGCATGCTACGACTTGCGGCCGTTCCCCCAGCCCCTATAATGACAGCCGGCCGGGGCGGTAGCTCAGTTGGGAGAGCGCTGCGTTCGCAATGCAGAGGTCGAGGGTTCAACTCCCTTCCGCTCCACTCCCTGCAACCCGTTGATCCGCCGTGGCGGATCAGCGGGTTGGTCATTTCTCGATGACAACGATCGAGCGGTCGAGTGCGAGGTCGGTCAGTTCCTGCGTCGTCCCCATCGGCCAGCGGATCGAGAGCTTTTCGATTCTGGCGTCGCCGGGAATGCCGAAGAAACAGTGCAGCTCGCTTTGCGAGAGATAGCTGCCGCCCCCCTTCACCTGCCGCGTCTGCCGCGCGGCGGACGTGGTGAGCGTCAGGTGCGCCCCGACGGCGTCTCGCTGCGACCTGGTCCCGATCAGCCGCACCCGCAGCCAGTGATTGGAATTGGGGGATTCATTGATCAGGATCGCCGTTGCCTCGTTGATGGGCGCCAGGGCCAGATCGATATCGCCGTCATTGTCGATGTCGCCGGCTGCGACGCCGCGTCCCAGATGCGGCTCGGTGAGGTACGTGCCTGCGACCGGGGCCACGTTGACGAACCGACCGTTGCGGTTTTCCAGGAGCAGTGGAAGTTGTTTCAGCGGCGCATTGACCGGATAGCGGATGACATGCCCGTTGGTCACGAAAAGATCCTCGTCGCCGTCCCGGTCGAAGTCGAGAAACAGCGTGCCGAAGCTCACGAACAGCGAGCCGACCGCCGTCACCCCCGTCGAACGGCTGACGTGCAGGAACTGGCAATCCCCTTCGTTGCGATAAAGGGCCAGGCTCTCGCGCTCGTAGTTGGCCACCCACAGGTCGGGGAGCCCGTCGTTGTTGAAATCGCCGATGTCCAG
>JBLMWR010000497.1:0-2930 GCA_050257335.1 Deltaproteobacteria bacterium
CACAACCTTTCGGTCGCGGCCTACGATTACAGCGGAAAGCACGCGTGGACCCGCGATCTGGGGCCGTTTACCAGCCAGCACGGGGCAGGGCATTCACCGATCGTCGTCGGCAGGCGCTTGATCATTGCCAATGATCAGGACGGCTCGGCCGAAGTCGTGGCGCTGGACACATCCAGCGGCGAAATCGCCTGGAAGTCCCCGCGGCCTGCGCACCGCACCTGCTATTCGACGCCGTTCCTGCTGGAACAGCCCGGCGCCGGGCCGGAACTGCTCGTCACCAGCACCTTCGGAGTTTCCGCTTATGATCCCGAAACCGGATCCGAGCGCTGGAAATGGAACTGGGAGACGAACAACCGGCGGCTACGGACGGTCGGTTCGGCGATCGTCAGCGAGGGACGGATTTTCCTCTACGGTGGCGATGGCAAAGGTGACCGGCAAACGGTCGCGGTGAACCTCAACCTGAGCGACCATACGCCGAACGTCGCCTGGGAATTCCGCAAGCTCAATCTTCCCTACGTCCCCTGCGTGCTCGCCCGGGGAGACTATCTGTTTTACGTCAACGACGCCGGCATGGCCGCCTGTTTGGCGGCGAAGACCGGAGAAAACCTGTGGCTCAACCGGCTCGAAGGGGGAGACGTCACTGCTTCCCCCATCATGGTGGAAGACCGAATTTACTCCGTGAGCGAAAACGGCGCCGCGTCCGTTTTCGCCGCCGAGCCGACGTTCAAACTGCTGGCCAGTTCAAAGCTCGACGAAGGAGTTAAAGCCAGCCCCGCCGTCGCCGACGGCCGGCTCCTCATTCGCGGCTCGAAACACGTGTATTGCTTCGGCAAGACGGGTAAATAGGCATTCGCGGGGTTCTTCTCTTCCTACGGCAAAAATCCCCGCTCGCGAAGCTCCTGGATGTTCTCAGGAGCGCTTTTCATGACCCGCTCGGCGGCGTAACGGAACACAGCGAAGCCGGCCAGGCCGGCCGGGGCGCACAGAATCGCCACGCGGTCCTCGTCGTCGTTGTCGAGCTGGCGGTTGAGTCGGGCGACCGCTTCTTCGACGCTGTCGGTGACGATCCGCGCCGGACCGTGCTGGTTCTCGAACTGGAGGTGCGAGAAGGCGGCGGTGCGGGCCATGATGAAATCGGCCAGAATCCCTTCTTCTCCGTTTTCGAAGAAGTTGCGGAATTCGGGGCGTAAGTTGTCGGGGGTGAAAATGAGGGGCCGCGTTATCCGCACGTCGCCGCGGGTGACCGTCACCGTTTCGTTCACCCGCGGGGCCTCGCATACCAGATAGTAGGGAAGCTCCGACTCGCCGAACGTGAACAGCGAGTAATGCACCGGGCGCGCGATGCGGACCGCCTCCCAGGCTTCCTGGAAGCGATGCCGCTCTTCATAGTCCGGAAAACTCATGGGTTGCTCCGATACCATCAGACTGTATCGGCCGACCGGGGACAAGTGCAATGCAGCCGTCTCGCTCCACGCGGGAATGGCGCGGTGCCACTTGACAAGTTCGCCACCGGGTCGTGAAAATCACCACCAGAATTTCACTTTAAAGACACAACACAGGAGACGACGTCATGGGCGGACCGATTGTGCGGACGGGAACGACACCGGCCTTCTGGGCCAACTGGGAGAAAGCGTTCGGAAAGGCGGCCGGGGGAAGCCGGACCAAAGCGGCCAAAAAGACGGCCGCGAAGAAGCCTGCTAAAAGTGCCAAGGCCAAGCCTGCCGCCAAGCCCAAGAAGAAAAAGAAGTGACGCGTCGCCAGCTCGTTCTCTGGGTCGCCGTCTGCGCCGCGTTCGCCGCCTTCGCGGCGTGGCGCTCTCCGATCCCCGGCATCAACGAGCCGCACTACCTCTGCAAGGCGAAGCACTTCTCGGATCCCGCCTGGTGCGCGGGAGACTTTTTCGTCGCGTCGGCGAACGTCCACTGGGTCTTCTATTCGATCTTCGGCCCCCTGACCCGCGAATTATCGTTCGAGCAGACCGCGTGGATCGGGCGGGTTCTGGTGTGGGGGCTTCTTGCCTTCGGCTGGGTGCGGCTGGTCGGCCGGATCGTTCCGGGACGCTTTTCACCGCTCTGGTCGGCGGCGATCTTTCTGGCTCTGCAGGCGACCGGCAATCTGTCGGGCGAATGGCTGATCGGGGGAGTCGAAGCCAAGGGATTCGCCTACGCCGGGCTGCTGGCGGCGATTTCCGCCGCCTGCAACGAATCGTGGATTGAAGCGGGCATCGAGGCGGGAGCGGCGATCAGCTTCCATCCAGTGGTCGGCGTGTGGGGAGTCGCGGCGCTGGCCGCAGCGTCTCTGGCAGGATGGGCTTCCAAGGCCGTCCGTAAAGTTTCGGACGCGACTGGAAGTACCGTCCCAAAAGTCACGGACGGGCCTGGAAGCCCATCCCGCAAGAAACGACTTCTATCCGCCGGATTGTGCCTTTTGTTTTCCCTGCCGGGGCTCATCCCCGCCATCGCCATGCTGGCCGACCGTCCTTCGGCCGACGCCGCCCGGGTCGCCGATGTGGACCAGGTCTTTTACCGGCTCAAGCATCACCTCGACCCGGCGGAATTCACGGCGATGGCATGGCTGTCGTACGCAGCATTGCTTGTCGCCTGGCTCTCGATGCGGCGGTTGATCGAACGTAACGCCGCCGAAAGGTTTTTCTGCCGCTTTTTGCTGGCAACGCTGGCGATTGTCGGCGGCGGGCTCGTCGCCGGATTCTGGCTGCGCTCCCCGGCGCTGATGAAATTCTATCCGTTTCGGCTGTTCGACCTGTTTCTGCCGATCGCCGTGTCGATCGCCGGAGCGGGTTTCCTCGAGCGGATCATCAGCCGGACGGCCGCCCGCCGACAGGCGCTGGCCAGGGGAACCGCTCACGCACTGGCGTGTACCGCGCTGGCGTGGGGGTTTCTGGCCCCGGGACGGTTCGAGAACCCCAGCCG
>JBLMWR010000498.1:0-10386 GCA_050257335.1 Deltaproteobacteria bacterium
GACTCGTCGAACACTTCCTGACTGAGCGCGGCTTGACCGGCCTGTTTCAGGGCGAACGCCGCTTTGGCCCTCCACAGCGGGTCGCGGGTGACGCTCGCGCGGGCCTGCCACAGGGCGGCGAACCAGTGCGCCGCCAGGGCGAATTCGCCGCGATCGAGGTGCTGCGACCCCAGCCGGTTCGCGGCGTCGTAGCCGGCCTCGGTGTGAAAATACGTCGCGGCGACGCGGCCGAAACCGGCCAGATCGCCGGCGCGCTGTGCTTCGGAAAGAAGCTGCCGGGCCAGCCCCCCGAACTGTACCCGATACTGCTCCAGAAGATCGGCGGGGGCCTCGCCCCGCAGACGCTGTGCCTCGCCGCGCAGCGATACCCATTTTCCGGCTGGAGTCCGGAAAAGCGTGTCTTCCGGGAGATCGGAAATCTTCTGCAGCAGCTCGAGCGCCGCCGTCCACTCGCCTGCCTGGATGTGCCCGATCGCCTTGCGCATCCAGTCGTCGGCCCGCTTATCATAGGGGGCCCGCTGATCCGTGGAATTGCGGGCGGGCTTCTTTCCAGCGGGAGCTTCGCCGGCATCGGGGAGCTTGACGCCCGCGGCTTCCGCCGGAGACTTGTTTTTCTTCAGGCCGCGCTTGATCAGTTCGGTCAGGGGGTTGCGGACGGGCTGTTTGTCCTCTTTTGTCTCGCCTTCAGACGCCGCGCCTTTTTTCTGCTCCGCCTGCTTGTCTTCGGTCCGGGCGGCTTTCTTGTCGGCGGCGGCCTTGGCCGCCTCTTTGGCAGCCGCCGCCTTTGCGGCCTCGACCCGGGAGGGATCGTCGCCACCCAGCGCCGTGGCCAGCAACGGTGCGGAGAGGGCCAGGCTCAGAAAAACGAGCTGGAGACGGCCGCTCTCGAACGAAACGATCCGCCGCCGGCAGATGCTGGTCGTATTCATCCGTAGATCAGCTCCCCGAAGCGGCGCACGAAAGGCAGTCTGACAGCTTTCCTTTATTGTCCGATCACCGCTGGCGAAACGCAAGCCGGGGTTCGTCACAAGTCGCCTGTCTGGTGCATCCGCCAGTTCAGGGGCCGCATAAAAGGCGCGGGCTGCAATCAGTTTTCACCCTCCCCCCTCGTGGTGGAGGGTCGGGGTAGCAGGGGGCCGAGTGTCTCGTGGCTCCTCACCTCCCCCCTGACCCTCCCCCCTCAACGAGGGAATTGAATGGCAATCCTGCACTCCCCAGTTAACGCATGCACCCGCCCCGCCCCCCTGACCCACAGCGGGCTTGCTCGACGTGCCCAAACCGCCAATAATAAGGAAGTCATGGCTTCCGGCTGAAGATGGAGAGGGGGCTTATCCGAAACCGTGCCTCATGCCCAATGCATCCGACGCGCTCAGCAAGGCCTTAGTCCCGATCGCGACGACGGTTACGGCAATCGGGGCCCTGACGATCGCGGTTTACCTGATCCGGTCGTGGTTGCGCGACAATGACGGCCCTGCGGCGTCCGAGCACGAATTGCTGGCGGAATATCGGGAAATGCACCACCGGGGTGAGCTAAGCGACGAAGAATTCCGAATTATCAAAGGCCGAATGGCGCCGCGCATCAAAAGCACGTCAGATACGATACGCAACGACGACAAGAGCGACAAAGACGACAAGGGCGGTTAGTGAAAAGGTGCCGTCGGCGCGGATTCTGCCTGAGTTCCCCTCCGCCGCCTACCAGCCGATTTGTGAAACACGTCGAACATTTCCCCCGCTGACATCCATCGTGCCGACACTGGCCTATTAGGGAACGCTGATGCCAACTGGTAAAGACTTCACCCCCGGGAACCGGGGCTCGACGGGCAAGAAGAACGCCAATTGTTCGTTCTGCCGCAAGAGTTATCGCGAAGTCGGGCCGCTGGTGGAGGGGCCGGGCGATGTCTACATCTGCGGCGAATGCATCGAACTGTGCCAGTCGATTCTGGACCAGGAAAAACGCCGCCGCGGCGGCACGCGGCCCCTGTTCAGCAAGGTCCCCACGCCGCGCGAGATCGTCGAGCACCTCGACGCCTACGTCGTCGGCCAGTCGATCACCAAGAAGATCCTCGCCGTCGCCGTCCACAATCACTACAAGCGGCTGATGCTTTCGGCCGACGCCGACAACGACGTCGAAATCGAAAAATCGAACATCCTGCTGATCGGCCCGACCGGCTGCGGCAAGACTCTCATGGCACGGACCCTCGCCCGGGCCCTGCAGGTTCCCTTCGCGATCGGCGACGCCACGACGCTCACCGAAGCGGGCTACGTCGGCGAAGACGTCGAAAACCTGCTCCTCAAACTGCTGCACGCCGCCGATTTCGACATCGAAGCCGCCCAGCGCGGGATCCTTTTCATCGACGAGATCGACAAGATCGGCAAGACCAGCCAGAACGTATCGATCACCCGCGACGTATCGGGCGAAGGCGTGCAGCAGGCGCTCCTCAAAATGCTCGAAGGCACCGTCGCCAACGTCCCCCCCCAGGGTGGCCGCAAGCACCCCGAGCAGCAGTACATCCAGATGGACACCACGAACATCCTTTTCATCTGCGGCGGGACGTTCGTGGGCCTCGAAAACATTATCGCCAAACGGCTGGGCAAGAAGACGATCGGGTTCGGGAGCGAAACGACGGCCAGCGCCGCCGAAGAAGAGCGGCGGGGCCTTCTGGCCCACTCGTGCGTCGACGACATCATTGAGTTCGGCATGATCCCCGAGCTGGTGGGGCGGCTCCCCGTCATCAGCGCCCTTACGCCGCTCTCGGAAGACGACCTCGTGCACATCATGACCGAGCCCCGCAATTCGCTGGTGCGCCAGTTCCAGAAGTTTTTCGAGCTGGAAAACGCCCAGCTCGAATTCACCCCGGAAAGCCTGCGCGAAATCGCGCGGGTCGCCAAAGAAAAAGACACCGGCGCGCGGGGCCTGCGGAGCGTCGTGGAAGGGCTGATGTTCGACATCATGTTCGAGCTGCCCGAGCAGGAAGCCGGCAAGAAATACGTCGTCACCCCCGCCGTCGTCCGCGGCGAAGAGAAGCTCATCATCCACGACGGCTCCCGCGCGGCGTGAACAGGGGAAGGCCGCACGAACCTGCCTGGCCGCTCAGGGGTGCGAATGGCGCCACGGTGTCTGCCCCTCCGCAAGGGCGGGGCGGGCCAAGATGTCCAATCGCCTTCCCGCGCTCCGACGGCGTGAATCCTTGTGGTGTGGACTTGAGTCCACACGAGAGATCGTGGCGGGGTGACCAAAGTTCCCCCTACGTCGCCGTCGCCCCATCACCGTCGGCCGATGCCGGCTCCGGCTCGATCATCGGCCATTCCAGGGTGAAGCGGGCCCCTTCGCCGGGCCGGCTGTCGACGAGAATGTCGCCGCCATGCTCGCGGATGATCTTCTGGCTGACTGCCAGCCCGATCCCCGTGCCCCGCGCCCCTTTCGTCGATTCGAAAATATTGAAGAGCTGCGGCAACAACTCGGGAGCAATGCCGGGACCATTGTCGGCGACGACCACCGCCACCATCCCGGTCTCGGAAGCGAAGCCCGTGGCCACGCGGACCATGCCTCCCTCCCGCCCTTCGACGGCGTCCAGCGCGTTGGTGACGATGTTGAGCACCGCCCGGTGGATCAGCTCGGCGTCGAGATTCATGGGGGGCAATTCGGGAGCGGGAGACCATTTGAGCGCCACGCCCAGCTCGGCCGCGCGGGCGGTGAGGAGTTCGCAGACGTCGGCCACGGTCTGGTTGAGATCGGCGGTCTGCAACACCGGCTGCCGCTCTTTGCTGAATGTCAGCATGTCCATCACCAGGTGATAGATCTTCTGCTGGTTCTTCTCGACGATACCCCACCCCTTGCGGACGAGGTCTTCGTTGTGGTCCTTCAGTCCCAGGTCGATGAGGTAGCTGCCACCGCGCACCCCCTGCAGAATGTTCTTGATGTGGTGGCTGAGGATGGCGATGGTCTGCCCCATCGCGGCGAGGCGCTCGGCCTTGACGAGGGCCTGCTGGTAGCGGTTGTCTTCGACCGCCAGAGCCGACTGCCGGGCGATGGCTACCATCAACTGCAGCAATTCCTCGCTGAAGCGCCCGTGCGCGAGATTTTCGAGCAGGGCCCGTTCGGGAGGGGTGGAGATATCGACATAGACGGCCCCCTGCAGGTCGTAGCGCCCCTGCATCGGGACGCAAATCGCCTCGCGAATCCCCCCTTGCAGAATGCTCTGTCCGGGGGTGAACCGCGTATCGCTGCGGGCGTCGCTGGTGCGCACCCCCTGGCGGTTCGCGAGGACGTAATCGACGATGCTCCGCGACACGCCCATGCGGTCAGTCGCCTTGAGCCCGCTCCGGTGGCGAAACACGCGGGGGACGACGTCACCGGTCTGGCCGTCGCGGAGCAGCACGCACCCCCGGTCGGCCCCGGTCACCTCGATCGTCAGGTCGAGAATTCGTTCCAGAAGCTGCTCGATCGAATTCGACGGACGGACGACCTCCTCGGCGATGCGGT
The DNA here is from genome assembly GCA_050257335.1 of Deltaproteobacteria bacterium. Lineage (GTDB taxonomy): Bacteria > Planctomycetota > Planctomycetia > Planctomycetales > Planctomycetaceae > JACQFH01. Next base: position 4,484 of record JBLMWR010000498.1, read on the forward strand.
ACAGGACCTGCAGGTTGGTCAGCGTCTGGGCACGCCCCATCTCACCGGTCAGAGTCGCCAGCGCCTGGCTTTCCTGCGGGCTGGTCTGACCGACGATATTCGAGCGGGGGCCGGCCTCCTGTTCGGCGACCAGCGCGACCCGCTCGGCAACGCTCGCCACATCCGTTCGAGCGGGCTGCACGGAAAACAGCAGCACCGTCCGGCCGACCTGGATTTCTTCGCCTCCGATCAGGTCGCGGCTGTTGATCGGCGCCCCGTTGACGAACGTCCCGTTCGAGCTGTGCAGGTCGGTCAGCCGGTACTTCCCCTCCACCCGCTCGATCCGCGCATGGGCCCGCGACACCTCGGTATCGTGAATGCGGACGGCGTTCTGCACTCCCCGTCCGAGACCGACTGCGGCGTCCTCGAGATCGAACCGGGCACCCTGATCGATACCCTGGATGACCAGCAACGTGGCCTGACTCACGGCATGTATCCGGCAAGGGTTCGACTGTGCGGCGATTGGCACCCGTCGCGCAAACCGCGGCTCCCATCGCCTATCATAACAAGCCGGGTGCCGGTCTCTATGGAGTACGCGGAAAATCGTCGGCATCCGGGCAGGAGAAGCCCGCCCTACGGCGTGTGCGGCTTACCGATCAGCGATTCGATCGCATGGACCAGCTCGGCAAACTGAAATGGCTTCTGGAACACGCGCGGGGCGGCGGCGCCGGCGGCAGGATCGCCCGGCCCCGCTGCGCAGACTCGGACTGTCCCGATGATCACCTGCGGAACGGTCTGCCAGCCGGAAAGGCCCGTGGGGGGCAAACCCGCGATCGACTCGGCGGTCAGCACCACGACCGCCGGACGGTTTTCAATCGCGGACGCAGCCGCCGGATCGAGGCGGCGGACGCGATTGACGGTGACGCCCCGCGGTTCCAGCACGGCCTGCAGCACCTCGGCGGTATCCGATACCTCGTCCACGACGAGGACACGCTCTCTGTTCGACACGTCGCCTTCCTTCCCTGTACGGCAAACCCGTCGTCTGCTGAAGAGGCGGAGAATACCGGTATCGGCAGATTGTGTCAAAAGCAAAAAACCTCGCTATAATGACCTCGCGGGGCGGCATTCGCTTTCACGTTGCGACGGGGGCCACACATGGTTCGGCATCTGGTGACGATCGACGATCTCAGCGAAACTGAGATCGAGGCGATTTTCGCTTTGACGGATACCTATCTGGCCGAGATGGCGACCCCCGATAAGCCGCATCGCGTGCGGGGCCGAAAAACGCTCGCCGACGGGTTCATTCTCGCCACCCTTTTCTACGAAGCCAGCACCCGGACGCGCTTTTCCTTCGAGTCGGCGATGCTTCGCCTGGGAGGGGACGTCCTCTCCTCGGCCGATCCCAAAACGACCTCTGCCGCCAAGGGAGAGACGATCGCCGATACGATCCGCGTGCTCGAAAACTACGCCGATGCGATCGTCATCCGGCACCCCTGCGAGGGTTCGGTCCGCGTGGCGGCGGATTATGCCGACGTGCCCATCATCAACGCCGGCGACGGCGGGCACGAACACCCCACGCAGACGCTGTGCGACCTGTACACGCTGCGGCGCGAAAAGGGGAAGCTCAAGGACCTGAACGTGCTGCTGTGGGGCGATCTGAAGAACGGCCGCACCGTGCATTCGCTGGTCTACGGCCTGGCGCGGTTCGGCGCCCGGATCATTCCACTCCCTGCGGAGGGTTTCGGCCTCCCCGAACACGTCACGCGGCGGCTGCTGCGCGATTACGACTGCGTCCCCCTGGCGCGGGAAGACGTTTCGCAGAAGGCCGGCGACGAGTTCCCCGTGGACGTCGTGTACGTGACCCCCGACAAGCCGCATCAGCGGTCGCTCTTTTCCGATGTCAAGGAAAAAGGCGCCGAGGTGCTCAAGGTGCGGCTGCCACACAACGCGCTCTCGAAGATCGACGCCTGTTATGTGACCCGCCTGCAGAAGGAACGGATGGCAGGAGGGTCCTCCGCAGAAGCCTATCCCGTCGTCAACACGGAATTTCTCAAGGATCGGCGCTACAAACAGAGCAGCGTCATGCATCCCCTGCCCCGCGTCAACGAGCTGGGCTATGACCTCGACGACGACGCCCGCGCCGTCTATTTCAAGCAGGCGTCGTACGGCGTCCCCGTGCGGATGGCGCTGATCGCCGCACTGCTCAACATCAAGCCCGGCATTCTGGGCGCCGCGCCGCCGCAGAAGAAACACCCCCTTTACACCCGGCAGACAGTGCCGTGTGACAATCCGCAGTGCGTCACGGCCCTGGAGAGCGAGCAGCGGTATTTGAGCCCCAAGTACCTGGTGATCATCGAGGACGAGCGGCTGACGCTGCGCTGCGTGTATTGCGAGCACGAAACGGTCCCCGGTTTCGTAGGTCGCTCGAGCACCAGGAAGTACGAACCGAACCGGATGCGCTGGGAAACGCTCCCGGACGACATCGTCCTCTTCCCCGACGAACCCGCCGCCCTTGCCGCCGGCTTTCAGCCGTACAAGCACAAGGTCAAAGTCTGACCGCGCAAGCGACCGCTCGCCCGAATTTAAAATGTCTGCCGGCATCCTTCTGATCGACGGTTACAATCTGCTGCATGCCGCGGGAATGGCGCAAAGCAATTACCGGCCGGGGGACCTCTTGCGGTGCCGGACCCGGCTCCTGAGATTTCTGTTGAGCAAGCTTTCACCGGCCGAAATCCAGGGAACGACCGTTATCTTTGACGCCCGCGACCCGCCCCCCGATCGGCCGGCGCAGGTTGTCGTCTCGGGAATGCGCGTGCTGTTCGCCAATCCCGGCGGCGACGCCGACGTCCTGATCCAAACCTGGCTCGCCCGTCATCCATCTCCCCGCCGGGTGACGCTCGTCTCCAGTGACCGCGTACTGCAGCGGGCCGCCCGAAGCTGCGGCTCGAAGTTCGTCGGCAGCGAAGAGTTCGTGCACGATCTTGAGCGGCGCCGTGCCTCGCGCGCCGGCAGGCGCGCCGTGACACAGACCGACGACGACTCAAAACCGGCGGCGCACGCATCTGCGGAACAGACGGCCTACTGGCTCAAAATCTTCGGCGACGCGCCGATCGTCGAGCCCGACGCCGTGGAAGAACCTGCCGCGCCGGCTGCAACCTCACCGCCCGCGACCCGCCCCGCCGCCGCGCGGCGCTCGAAGCGTGCGCGCAATCCGCGCTCGGCGGACGATTCGAAACCGGCCGGAAACCTCGCCGGCGACGAGCTGGCGTACTGGATGAGCGTCTTCGGCGCAGAGACGGGAGCCGGTTCCGCGGCCGCATCCGCGGACGAGTTGCGGCTCTCCGACCTCGAGACCTGGCTTAAAGAACTCGAAGCCACCGAAGGCAACGCCACGAAGAAACGCGGGAGTGCGGGTGGATCTGAATCGGGTAATTCTTGAGGACCACGGACAAAACCCGGCTCGGTTGGCGGACGGAACCAAAGCGAATTTAACCGCTGATGACCCGGATTCGCGCCGGTAAGTACGGACGAGGTGAACCGGCCCATCCGCGAGCATCCGCGTCATCCGCAGTTCTTCTTTCTCCTCGTGATATTCGTGGTTGTCGTTTCTTGCAGACCACGAAAGACACGAAAAGAACGAAAGGAATGATGAAGTAAATCTCACGCGAAGACGCAAAGGCGCAAAGAAATCCATTCACCGACGGTGTGTCGAAATGAGAGCCGATTACACCGCGACGCGTGTCATCTTCCTTCCTTTGCGGCTTTGCGCCTTTGCGTGAGCGTTCTCGGCTTTCTCCTTGATGGACGGTGGGACCCACTCGCCGATTAAGTTTCTTCGCGCCATGCGCAATTTCGCACAGTTTGCAACCGGGACGCGCGCGCGAGCCTTCGTTCCCGTCGCGCTCACGCCGCGCGACGGGGCTTCGCCGCGGGCGCCACATGCCGGGCGGGGTCCCGCCCCCATTTGGCGAGCCAGCGGGCGTAGGACTGCAGGTGGATCATTGCATCCATGGAAAAGAGATTCCGGCTGGCGCGCTGCTCGAGGTGATAGCCGAACGTCTGGCCGTTCATCATCACCCGCCAGCCGGCGCGGGCCATGCGCAGGCAGAAATCGACGTCTTCGAAATACTTTCGAAACTGCAGATCCAGCAGCCCCACCTCTCCGAGGGCCTCCCTGCGGACCATCAGAAAACATCCCGAGAGCCAGTCGCAATCGAAGACCGAATCGTATGGCCGGTCGCGGTACAGGTACGTGTCGACCGTCCGGCCGAGAAGGCCCGCCAGACCCAGCCGCCGCGCGGCGATCGTCCCCAGTGTCTGAAACCGCCGCGCCGGAAAGCCGTAACTGCCGTCGGCATGGTACAGCCGGCACCCGCTCACCCCGCAGTCGGGATGCGCGTCCATGAACCGGACCATTTTCGCCACGCATTGCTCGGCCGGCTCGAAATACATGTCGGTATTGAGGAGCAGCGCGTAGCGGGCGCGCGAGGCGCCGAGGATGCGGTTGAGATTGGCCGCGTAACCCAGGCGTGCTTCGTTGCGGAGGACCAGCGTTTCGCGAAAGGCCGTTCGCCATTCCTCGACGCCGTTGGCGGACGCGTTATCGACCAGAACCAGGCGCATCGCGACTCCATGACCCGATTGGGCCAGCGATGAGACAAGCGGCGTCATGAAGTGCCGCTCGTGCGTGTAGATGATCCCGATGTCGACGTCCATGTCGCTCGATTGCCTTGCCTGCGACCCTCTGTGGACAGGCAGCCGAGCGCGAAATAACACGCGACGCCATTTCGGTCAATGGCGAAGTGCCGGAAGCAGCATGCAGTGCGTACGACGCGCTTTGCAGACGCCCCCTGCGGGGCTGCTACACCGCGACGAGATACCACAGGAGCCCGAGTTGAAACGCGGCCAGAGCGCCCGTAACGGTAAGTCCCAGACGGCGATTGCGCAGGTGCAGCGCGGTCAAGATTCCCAGCACGAGCAACGAACCCAGGAATTTGGAACCGATCAGCAGCGACGGTTCCCAGCCGTCAAGCCGCAGAAGCATCCGGGCCAGCGGATTCTGTTCGTGCTCCGTCAGGGATTCCTGGAACTTGACCGTCAGGTACGTGTCGATGGCCGATACCAGGCCGATGAACAGCCACAGCCCCGGGAAAACCAGTTGCCGGCAGGAAGTCCGCCACGTCACGATCAGGGCGTGGTCAAGCGGCTCGAGCGGGGACTGGCGATCGCCCGGCAGGCGGAGCGGCTAAACAATGACGACGCACATCACGACTCGGGGCCGAAGCGGTCGTCGGAGGTCAGTCGGCGGCCCCGAAGAAAATCGGCGGCTGTCATGGGGCGCTTTCCCTCGGGTTGAATCTGAAGAATCTCGACAACCCCCTGGCCCGTCTGCACGAGCAGTCGCTCTCTGTCGGGATTCATCAGCGTGCCCGGTGCGGCCGTCCCCGGCGCGTCGCCCACGGGCCGGACCGCCAGAATCAGCAGGCGCTGCGGCGGCTTCCCGGGTGAATGCAGAAACGTGTACGGGTTGGGCCAGGGCTGCATGGCGCGGATCTGGCAATCCACCTGCCAGGCCGACCGGCTCCAGTCGATCGCCCCCATTTGTTTCGTGAGCTTCGGCGCCCGAGTCACGAGAGACTCCGTCTGCGGCAGCGGATCGAGGGTGCCGGCGGCGAACTTTTCGATGACCCCGGGCAGGGCGTCCACCGCCAGCAGCGCCAGCCGCTCTTCAAGACCTCCCGCCGTTTCCTGCGGTCCGATGGAAGTGCGGACAACCGCCAGAATCGGGCCGGCGTCAAGTTGCGGCAGCACCTGGATGATGCTCACCCCGGTATCAGTATCGCCGTTCAGGATGGCGTATGCCACCGGGGCCGCGCCGCGATATTTCGGCAGCAGCGAGGCATGCACGTTGATCGCCCCCAGTC
>JBLMWR010000499.1:0-3319 GCA_050257335.1 Deltaproteobacteria bacterium
CGGAGCGCCGAAAGTGGGCCAGCACGCCACGCCTGAACCGCTAAACGCCGGAGCGTTAATCAGTCGGATTTGTATCCGAGTTTTGTTCCGCTTTGAGCAAGGCAGCCCCAACGGGGCGGGATTCCTCGAGCATCTTACGACTCGCCAGGTTTGGAATCGCGCCCCTTCAGGGCTTGGCGAATTGAATCCGGTCGTTACCCAGGGCTATTCGGCCTGGGCTGTCGAATCTCGCCCCCTTCGGGGCTGAGCCGACGATTGCGTCGCCGATTCAGGCACTGTTTGGGAACATTTCCGGCCCCATTACGCCAGGAGCAACTTGGGGTCGAAACATGTGTCCGTTTAGCACGCCACGCCACCCCCGGCCCCTCTCCCGCTGGGGGAGAGGGGAGTTGAGGAATTAAAACGCGCTCCCGATCGCGTGCGAGCTGCTTCGACTTCCGCTATGTGAGAGCACAATGCAATTGAGGGACCCCGATGTGCAGTCGACGCCACCAGGGGGCTCACGCCCCCCGCTCGCCTGCACATTTTTTTCTGCGCACCCACATAGAAGATCACCCGCCGCTGATGGCGGGGATGATTGAGATCTCTGTGCCGTCCGCCAGGGGAGTGGCCAGTCCGCTGGTCGAGCGGGCTTCGCTGTTTCCGACGAACACATTCACGTGCTGCCGGATTTCCCATTGCTCCGTCAGAACGCGGTCCCGGAGGCCGGGATGCGCCGCGAAGAGCGCTTCGAGAGCATCGTGAAGCGTGGTGCCGGAGGTTTCCACGTGCAAACGACTGCGCCCGCCGGTCATGGACCGCAGCGGCGCCGGGATCCAGAAAGTGACGTTCATCGGGTGTCTCTGTGATTTGGGAATTCCCGTCGAGGGGGATCGCCAGCGTGGGAGGGGGCGTCGACTAACGTTCCCACCCCCATCCTAACCTTCCCCCCTCAAGGGGGAAGGAATTCCGTTGCGCTCCTCAAACAACTTCCGCAGTGGCCGTCGCTGTCATCGGCGGCGCCTCTTCCCGCCGGACCGGCGCTGACGCTTCTGGCTCGGATGATTCATCGCGCGGGGGGCTTTCCGCTTGCCGGCACGCTCCTTCGCGTTCTTTGGAGAGGTTCGTTTTCGCTTGGCCGCCGGTCTGGGCGTCGAAGGGGCGCCAAGCTCGGCAACGACGGCGCTGGCGACACAGACAATCTGCGGGAGGCCAGTGAGCAATTCCTTCCAGGTCCTGCCTGCGTCCCGGGAGGCGTACAGCTTTCCACTGCGGGTCCCGAAGTAGATCCCGACCGGATCGAGCGAGTCGGTCACCATCCCGTCCCGCAGCACGGTCTCGTAGGCGCTTCGCTGGGGCAAACCCCGCGTGAGCGGTTCCCAGGAAGCCCCCGCGTTCCGCGTCCGGTAGACGCGCAGGCGCCCCTCGGGAGTGCAGCGGAATTCATCCGATTCCATGGGGACGATGTAGACGCAGTCGGGATCGTGCGGATGAGTCGCCATGGCGAAGCCAAAATCGGACGGCAATCCGTGGGCGATGTCGGTCCAGGTCTCTGCGCCGTCATCGGAGCGATACAGCCCCCAGTGGTTTTGCAGGAACAGGCGCTCCGGCCGATCGGGATGCCGAACGATCTTGTGCACGCATTGCCCGAACTCCGGAAATCGCTCGGGCATGAACGTGACGCGGATCCCCCGGTTGCGCGGCTGCCAGGTCCGGCCGCCGTCGTCGGTCCGGTAAACGCCTGCCGCGGAAATTCCGACGTGCATCCGCCCGGGGTCGGTCGGATGCAGCAGGATCGTGTGCAGACAGAGGCCCCCCTGGCCAGGCATCCAGCGCGGCCGATGGGGATGATCGAACAGGCCCCGCACCAGCGACCACGATTCGCCGGCATCCTGCGACTCGAAGAGCGCGGCCGGCTCGACGCCGCAATAGAGCTTGTCCGGCGTCTCCGGGGGCCCCAGCGAGATCTTCCAGATGTTCTTGAGGGCCAGGCCCGATTCCGGCGGAAACTTGATGGTGGCTTCCAGCGGGTTGGTCCAGGTCTTGCCGAAATCGTCGCTGGAGCGCAGATACGTCCCCCAGAGCGGACTGCCGGTCGAGGCCCACAGGCGATGCCGGCCGTTGCGACTGTCGTACGCCAGGGAATAGACGGCGTGCCCGTGAAAGTAGGGCCCGGCGACCTGCCAGTGATTGCGATCCGGCTTCGACTTCGCCAGGAAGGCGCCCTTCGTGGTCCCCAGGAGCAGGAGCACGTCGCCGTTTTTGACGTCGAGGTGCCGGATGCCGCGCAGCACCAGAGTCCGCGGACCGGTCGGCTCTTCGCGCCGCGGTTCGCTGACGATGGCCGCCGACTGGATGGTCTCGAGCGCCGATCGAATTTCGCCGGCCCGCTGGAAGCGGTCTTTCAGGTCCTTCGCCAGACAGCGCATGATGACGGCGCTCAGGCCAGGGGGGACGCTCGGCGGCAGCGGCCGGGGCAGCTCATGCAGAATGGCGGCGCTGAGCCCGTAGGGCGTGCTGCCGCCGAACGGCAGTTGTCCCGTCACCGCCTCGTAGAGCAGAACGCCCAGCGCCCAGAGGTCGCTCTGGTAGCTCCCCGTTTCTCCCGTCAGGACCTCGGGCGCCATGTAGGGCAATGTCCCGACAATCGCCCGGTCGCGCTCGACGGACGCCTGCATTCGAGTGATGGCATCGACGGCCTCCGTGTCCAGGCGCCGGGCCAGCCCGAAATCGAGCACCTTCACGCGCCCGTCGGGCGTGATCACGACGTTGGCCCCCTTCAGGTCCCGATGAATGATCTGACGATCGTGCGCATGGGCCAGGGCGTCGGCGATTTGAACGCCATAGCGCGTCACAGCCTCGGTCGTCAGTTTCGTGCTGCGTGCCAGCTCGTTCAGGGGCTGTCCTTCCACCAGCTCCATGACCAGATAGAAGCCGTCATCGACGCGGCCGATCTGGTAAATGGTGCAGATGTTGGGGTGGTTGAGGGCCGAGGCGGTCTGGGCCTCCTTCAAGAGGTGGTCCTTGCCGAGATGATCGAGCATGCCGGCGGTCAACACCTTGACCGCCACATCGCGGTTCAATTCTTCGTCGCGGGCGCGATAGACAACGCCCATCCCTCCCTCGCCGATCCTGGCGGTCAGGCGATACTGGCCGAGTTTTTCGCCGATCATGGCCAACAGCGCGGCTGCGCTGCCCTGAAGAGTCGTCGGAATGGCGGAACCGCGGAAAGCGCACGGTGACGCATCATTTTACAAAGCGCCGGCGGCATTTGTCGCGGGAGGGCGATGCCGGTGCGGGAGGGGATCGGGGATTGGGGGAGTGAGCAGACGCTCGCCCC
>JBLMWR010000500.1:0-4688 GCA_050257335.1 Deltaproteobacteria bacterium
GGCCGGAAAGCCTGATCTACTTATGATTCGCCGCCTTCACCGTATTCGCCAGCAGCATCGTAATCGTCATCGGTCCCACGCCGCCGGGGACTGGCGTGATCGCCGACGCAATCGCGCTGACTCTGGAAAAATCGACGTCCCCCACGATGCGGCCGCCGACCCGCGTCGTGCCCACGTCGATCACCACCGCACCGGGCCTGACCATTTCGGCCTTGATGAACTCGGGCTGCCCGATCGCCGCGATGAGAATGTCGGCCGTGCGAGTGACGGTCGCCAGATCGCGCGTGCGGCTGTGGCAGACCGTGACCGTCGCGTCGGCGGCGGGGCCTTTCTGCATGAGCATCAGCGCCAGCGGGCGGCCCACCAGGTCGCTGCGCCCGACGATCACTACGTGCGCGCCCGGCACCCGCACCCCGGAATGAATCAGGAGCTGCTGAACTCCTGCGGGCGTACACGGCAGAAACCGCGGCCGTCCCTGCGAGAGCAGCCCGACGTTCTCCGGATGAAAACAATCGACGTCCTTCAGCGGCGCAACGGCGTCGAGAATCGGCTGCGGCTCGATCTGCCCGGGAAGCGGGAGCTGGACGAGAATGCCGTGGACCCCCGTGTCGCCGTTCAGGCCCTGGACCACGGTCAGCAATTCTTGCCCGGTCGTTTCGGCAGGCAGTTTGAGGAGTGTGCTTTTGATACCCGCCTTTTCGCACGCCGTCTGCTTATTTCTCACGTAAACCGCGCTCGCCGGGTCATCCCCCACCAGCACGGCCGCCAGATGCGGCCTGATTCCCATGCGGCTTTCGAATTCGCAGGCGTCGCGCGCAATGTCGCCGCGAATTTTTTCGGCGATCTGCCGTCCGTCGATGATTTGTGCAGGCATGAAAAATCCTGGTTACCAGAGCCCGTACGTTATGTGAACCAACCAGAGCGCCGCAGCCGTATAAAGCGCGGCAGCGAAGTCGTCGGCCATGATCCCCAGCCCGCCCGGCAGGCGCTCCAGTCGGCGGGCGGGCCATGGCTTGGCCACATCCAGCACCCGAAACAGTACAAAACCGACCGCTGCGCTCACAAGGTTGACGCCCGTTCCCAGAAACAGCACCGGGAACGCAGCGATCTCGTCGAACACGACGGCGCCCGGATCCTTCGCCCCCAGCAGCCGGGCGCCTGCCGCGCAAATCGGAATGCCGATCAGAAAGCACAGCAGCGCCGCCAGAATCTGTTCCCACAGCGGCAGAAAATGCAGCCCCCACGCGAGGAGCAGGCCCGCCAGGCTGCCGAACGTTCCCGGCGCGAACGGGGCATACCCCAGCCCGAATCCCGTCGCCACGAGCAGTGCGAGGCGATCTGAAAGAGACCCGGGATTCCGATCACTTTCATGGCCCGGCGCGCCCGACGAACTCACTCCACTTCCTTGATAAAGAGGTTCGAGAACTGGATCGTCCCTTCCTGATGCTGCAGGGCGATCGGTCCCCGGGGAGGGATGCCGGGAAGCTGGGCGTTCTCGATCACCACTTGCCCGTTGAGCGCGACCGTCAGCCGATCCCCTTTCATCGTGATCACGAACCGGTTCCACTGCCCGACCGGTTTGTCGGCTTTGACCTTCGGCGTGACGCCCGCGCGGACCTCTGCCGGCAGCGCCTTGTCGGTGCGGTACCCGTACACTTCCCCCGAACCGGCGGGCCAGCACCAGATGTTCACCTGGCTCTTGCTGCTCCCGCGCAGAAAGATGCCGCTGTCGCCCGCATCGTCGACTTCCAGTTCTTTGGGCGTCCCGTCGCCGTTCAGGGCGTATTCGCCGTTCGGAAGGATGACCGGGCGTTTCACCTTTTGCGGCGTCCCGTTCAGCCGCCAGTCGCACATCAGGATGAAATTCCCGTATTCCTTCTCGCTCCACAGATTCTTGTCTTCGGCTTCGCTCTTGCCGTCGTAGTCGAGAATCCAGTCGGCGGGCTTCCAGTGATTCTTGTGCCCGGGGACGTCCTTCCACCCGCTCAGATCGACTCCCGTATACAGCGACTTAAATCCCTGTTCGACCTCGGCGACCTCTTCGGCCGGCGGATTGCTCGACGGCAGCTCGCGGATTCTGATGTTCCGGAAGTGACATTCGGAGCCTTCGGACTCGAGACACAGATATCCCTTGCGGGGCCGGCACTCGCTCCCCCCCGAGACGACTTTGCCGTTGACCGCCAGCTTCACAACCCCGTTCTGGCACTCAACGCGGTAGTGGTTCCATTCCGGCGAGGGCTTGCTGCGTTGCTCGCCGGGAAGACAGCGCATCCAGCCGGCCGGATGCGGACGATCGGGCTTCATCGTCGCCCCGTGAATCGCAAACACGTCGCCGTGGCTGGTGTAGTTCTCGGTGTTGACTCCGTCCAGGATCTGTACTTCGATTCCCCGGGTAAAGGGGGTCCCGGGCGCGGTGAGCGCGTCGCCCCACACAAACAGCCCGGCATTCCCTCCGGCCTTCAGGTGCCGCCACTCCAGCTCGATCACGAAATTCTCGTACTGCCTGTCGGTCCGCATGAAGCCGGTTGGTACGCCGGTCGAAACGATCATTCCGTCCCGCACGGTGAACGTCCCCGGCGCGCAGTTGACGTTGACCCATCCCGAGAGGTCTTTGCCGTTGAAGAGCGGCTTGAAATCTTCCTGCGCGCAGAGCGACGCGTCGGCCAGCGGACCGCACAGCGCGACAGCCAGAAGCAATCGCCAGCCCCGCATGAAAAACGCTCCGGAAGAAAAAGAACGCGCCTGCCCCATTCGTCCATTCTCCGCCAATCGGCATGAAATGCAACCAAACCCGCGGGAAACCGTTTCCCTCTCCGTGGGGTTTCCAACCTGCCCGTGCTGCCCCTCGTTTTGATCGTTCGCAGGCTCGGCCTGCGAACGAGTCCAGCCCTCAAACCCCGTCTTGACCGCAAAGCCCCGCACGGGCTATCTTCCGCACCTCTCTCGACCACACATCCCCATCACCGTCTCCCGGCCCGCTCAAAAAGCGGACGGGCTCCGTCCGATTGCATTCCTCCCCTTCGTAAGGGGGGGCAAATCGACCTGCCCGAAGGCTGCCATTCCCGCTGCTCGACGCCCGCCTGCGAACTCCACCGGCCACTCCCTACTCGGCAAACCTCCGTGCGCCCCCTCACACCTGTCCTCTTCTGCCTCCTGTGCGGCAGCCTGCTGCAAACCGGGTGTTCCGGATTGCAACTGCTCGACCGCGACGGCCCGGGCGTATCCGACGATGACATCGCGGCCCGCGCCGCCGTACCGGCGCACTTCTCGCACGACGCCCGCCGCGTCTTTCCCGATCAGGGATGGTGGTGCAGCGAGTTCGAAGAATGGCTCTCTCCCGAGCGGGCCGAACGCGGTTACACTCTCGTTCTTCCGGGGGTCGAAGGAACGAGCGGCCGCAACATCAGCATCGCCCGCGGGCTGATTGACGCCGGCCATTCCGCCGCTGTCGAGGTCCGCGACTGGACCACCGGCCACTGGCCGCTCTGGCCCTATCACCTCATGGCCCTCGAGCGCAACCGCGAACAGGCCCGGCAGATCGCCGCGCAGATTGTCGAGTATCAGGACCATTATCCCGGACGCCCGGTCACTCTGATCGGGCATTCGGGGGGAGCGGCGATGGCCATCCTCGCGCTCGAAGCGCTTCCCCCCGACCGCCGCGTCGCGCAGGTCGTGCTGCTGGCGGCCGCCATCGCCGCCGACTACGACCTCTCGTCGGCCCTCGAACGCACCGAACGGGGGATCGTCAATTTCCATTCGTGGGGCGACGTCGGCTATCTCGTCGTGGGAACCCTCGCCCTGGGAACGATCGACCGCCAGCACGCCATCGCTGCCGGCGCGAGCGGCTTTCATGTTCCCGCCGACCTGACCGACGAACAACGGCAGCTTTACGAAACGCGCCTGCATCAGGTTCCCTACCGGCTGGCGATGCTGAAGTCGTTCAACACGGGCGGCCACTTCACCCCCACCAACCGCAAATTCATCGCCGACTGGGTCGCCCCCCGCCTCGCCGCCCAGTAGTACGTCAGGCTTTCAGCCCGACAGCAGTGAGGGCTCAAATTTCTACGGCGGCCAACAAGACCACGTACTCGTCCCCACGCCGCGGCATGCGCCCTCCCCCCCTCCCAGGGGGGGACCAGGGGGAGATTGGAGTCCCAACTTCAGGCGGCCGCCGCGACCTGTGGGGTGGGCTTCCTCAGCCCGCCCGTCCCGCCGGAGTGCCACCTTCAGGCCGGCGCCGCCACTGCCGCGGCGCGGATGTCGAATCCGCACCGCGGCCCGAATTTCGAATTTTCAAAGATCGCGCTCGATTCGGCCTCGTCGGCCCTGACGGTCATTTGCACGAAATCCCCGAGAACGGAACGAAGGTGCTGAATTCCCCGCCGAAGATGCTGAAGCATGCCGGTCCAGCATCTTCGGCGATTTCTCGAAGATTTCATCGAAGATGCTGATCGTTGTGCGAAGATGCGCGGAGCAGTGCCGCGAGACCCTGATCGCAATTCAACGCTTCGTGCGTCCATCGACTCCCCCCGGCACGCACCGCCGGATAAGTACGTCAGGCTTTCAGCCTGACAGCAATGCGCCCCCGATCTCACCCTGCCGGAAACCAGGCCCCCACGCGATCCGCCATCTTCCAACCTCTGCGTCACTCCCCAACTCTCCACTCCGTCACTCCCCCACTCCGTTCC
>JBLMWR010000501.1:0-3186 GCA_050257335.1 Deltaproteobacteria bacterium
GAGTGGATTCAGCAGGTCAACGAATGTGCCATGGCGGTAGACGAAGGAGTCGGCCGCGTGATGGCCGCGCTCCAGGAATCGGGGCAGTTGGAAAACACGCTCGTCGTCTACAGTGCCGACCAGGGTTACGGCCTTGGCGAGCACGGGTTCAATCAGAAAGTCGCCCCGTACGATGCGACGATCGCGTCGCCCCTGATCGTCAGTTGGCCCGGACACGTCCCCGAGGGAAAAGTCTGTCGTCACCCGGTCAATTCGCCCGATCTGGTCGATCTCTTCTGCCGAACGGCGCGCGTCACCCTCCCCTGGAAAACACATGGCCGCGACATCCGCCCGTTGCTGCAGAACCCGGAGACGACAGACTGGACAGCGCCGATGCTGCTGACGCATACCTCCCGCTCTTACGGCGCCGAAACCGACAGGATCCCGACCGACGAGCGCCTCACGTCATCGAGCGACGTGCCGTGGTACGCCCTCTTGCGGGACGGCAAGTTCAAATACATCCGCAATCTGGTCGCTGGTGAGACTGAAGAGCTGTACGATCTCGACGCCGACCCGGAAGAGCTGGCGAATCTGGCAGCCTATCCCGAACACCGCCGGTTGGTCGTCACACTGCGCGCGAAGACAATCGCCGAATTGCGCCGAACGGACGCGCGATTCGTCGATGCATTACCGAAGACGAAAGCGGAAGTTGACGACCGAGGTTCAAATAAATAATTGCGCTGCAACAAGATTTGTTCCGGCGAGCGGGGGGCGTAAGCCACCCGGCGGCATCATGTGCGTGCTGAGATACAAGCAGAGTTTTGGGTCTTCCCACAGCCGGAACAAGGCGAAGAGCTCTGGAAACTGAGACATTACGGGTGCGGGACGATGCATTCCGCCCGCCATGAGCGGTCGGTATGATGCTTTCATTCCACTGCGAATGCATTTTGTCCGTCGAACGGATTCCCATGCTGACGCGACGCGACATTCTCGTCGGAGCAATTGGCGCAGGAGCGCTCATGCGAACAGGCACAGGTCTCGCGAAGGCGCCGCAGCCGGCGACGGCCGTGAATTTCGACGTGCCCGCCGGGGCCTGCGATTGCCACACGCACATTTTCGGCGATCCGTCGAAATTTCCTTTCTTCAGCGGCCGGACGTACACGCCCGAGCCGGCGCTGCCGGAGGAGATGGCGGCGTTTCACAAGGCGCTGAAGATCCAGCGCGTGGTGATCGTCACCCCCAGCGTGTACGGCACCGACAACTCGGCGACGCTGTACGGCATCAAGGCCTGCGGGCCGGATGCGCGGGGCGTGGCCGTCATCGGCGACGAAACGCCCGAAAGCGAGCTGGACGAGATGGGCCAGGCGGGGGTGCGGGGCATCCGGCTCAATCTGGCGACTGCCGGCGTCAACGACGCGAACGTCGCCCGCCAGAAATTGCAGGCGGCCGCCGAGCGGGTGAAGGGGCGGAAGTGGCATGTTCAGATTTATACAAATACGGCGCTGATCGCCGGCTTGAAGGATCTCGTCGCTGCCTTGCCGGTGCCGGTGGTCTTCGACCATTTCGGCGGCGCGCAGGCGGCGGGGGGTCTCGAGCAGCCGGGCTTCGCAGCGCTGATCGAGCTGGTCGAGTCGGGGAAGGCGTACGTGAAGATTTCGGGGGCCTATCGCGCGTCGACACGCGGGCCGGACTATGCCGACGTGGCGCCGCTCGCCAAAGCGCTGATTGCCGCGAATTCGGACCGCGTCGTGTGGGGGACGGACTGGCCGCATCCGGACTCGGTGACGCCCCCCGGAAAAAAGCCGACCGACGTCACGCCGCCGCTGGCGATCGACGATGGCCGGCTGCTGAACGAGCTGCCGGCCTGGGCGCCCGATCCGGCGGTTCGCAAGAAGATTCTTGTGGACAACCCGGCGCGGCTGTACGGGTTTGACCGGTAGGGTGGGCTTCGCCTGCCACTCTGGGGGCACACGACGCAACTTGGACGGCCAAGCCATGATCAGGCAGGACGACCTTAACAGGTCGTCCGATGGTCGCGGGCGGGGTGGGGAAGCCCGCCCTGCGACGTTGGCGGGTCATTCGGGAAGACGGCCCCGTTCGACTTTCGGAAAATCGCCGGTGCAGGCCTCCATGAAAGCCACCAGGTCAAGCTTCTCCTGGTCCTTGAGATTGAGCTTGGGGATGTTAGTGCTCAGGTACTTGTTCGGGATGCCTCCCTTGTCGTAATGCTCGACCACTTCGGCCAGCGTCTTCAGGCTGCCGTCGTGCATGTAGGGGGCCGAGAGGGCGATGTTGCGGATCGTGGGCGTCTTGAACGCGCCGCGGTCGGCGTCGACTTTGGTCACTTTGTAACGGCCCAGGTCCGGGTCGGGCTGATCCATCCCGATTCCCAGGTTGTGGTACTTCTCGTCGGAGAAATTGGCCCCCACGTGGCACCGCGCGCAGTTGACCCGCTGACTGAAGAATAGCTCCCGCCCGCGAATCGCGCTTTCCGACATGGGGTGTGCCTCGACGTCGGCCTTGCGGGCTTCGAAGAGTTTTTCCAGTTCGGGATCGTCCTCGAAATCATCCTTCGTTAACCGCAGCATCGGCGCGAGCTTCTCGTAAAAGTCGGCCGGAGATGGGCCGGTCACGAGCATGCGTTCGAACGCCGCGATCGCCTTCCCGACGTTGCCGATTGTCACTCCCTCGTTGCCGAACACGCGTGCGAACTGCAGCCGATACCCTTCGATTCCTTTGACCGACTCGACCGCCTGTTCGTGCGTGTTGCCCATCTCGATTGGATTGGCGATCGGACCCACGGCCTGTTCTTCCAGCGATGCGGCCCGTCCGTCCCAGAATTGATTGAAACTCAGAATGCGGTTGTAGCTCACCGGTGAGTTCCGGTTCCCCTCCTGTTTATTAATCCCCACGCCGAAGCGCGTGTGCCGCGCGTATCCCTCGTCCGGATCGTGGCAACTGGCACAACTGACCGTGCCGTCCGCCGACAGCCGCGCGTCGAAATACAGTTGCCGCCCCAGCTCGATCTTCGCCCGCGTGAACGGATTGCTCTGGAGGATTTCCTGAGGGATTCGACCGGCATCGAGCCCCGTGGGGAGAAGGACCGTCAGGACCTCATGATTCTCCGGCTTGTCGAGCCAAGCCTTGATTTCGTCCACCGTCAAAGGCCCGCCGCCCGGAATCCCTGCCGTCAGCTCGGGCGACCCG
>JBLMWR010000502.1:0-3432 GCA_050257335.1 Deltaproteobacteria bacterium
GATTCCAGCCTCAATTCACGCGACCTCTCGCAGAATAGAGTCGCTATGTCGTTCGCTTCGCAACAGGCTGCCCCGCGCCTGTCCCCCTGCGGCCAGACGCGCCGCGAGTTCCTCTGGGTGACTGGCTGCGGCTTCACCGGAACGGCCCTTACGGCGCTCCTGGCCGCCGACGGGTACTTCGGACCGGCCGCCATCGCCACCGAGAGTCGCGACGGCTCACCGCTCGCTCCGAAGCAGCCCCATTTTCCTCCGCGGGCCAAATCGGTCATTTTTCTTTTCATGTACGGCGGCGTGAGCCAGGTCGATACGTGGGACCCCAAGCCCGAACTGACGCGCCTGTCGGGACAGCCGATGCCCGACCTCGAAAAGGACCCGCTCTTCAAGGTCCGGAACCCGGGAACGCTGCTGGGCAGCACGCGCAAATTCAGCCCCGCCGGCCAGTGCGGCATTCCCGTGTGCGACATGTATCCGCACCTGGCCGGCTGCGTTGATCATCTGGCGGTAATCCGCTCGATGTACGCCGACAGTTTCGCGCACGGCAGCGGGCTGCTGCAGATGAACACCGGCTACCTGCGGCAGGGATTCCCCAGCGTGGGGTCGTGGTTGACGTACGGCCTGGGAAGCCCGAACCAGAACCTGCCGGGATTTGTGGTGATGCTCGATCACCGTGGCGGCCCGATCGGCGGTCCCCCCAACTGGGGCAACGGATTCATGCCGGCGACGTTCCAGGGAACGCAGTTCCGTACGAGCGGCGCGCCGATCATCGATCTGGCGCCGCCGGAAGGAACGTCCGCAGCCCGCCAGCGCGACGAGCTCGATCTGCTGGCCCGGCTCAACCGCAAACACATCGAGCGCAAGCCGGGGGAATCCGAGCTGAAAGCGCGACTGGCGACGTACGAGCTGGCCTTCCGCATGCAATCCGAAGCCCCCGAGGCGGTCGATGTTTCGCAGGAATCGGAAGCGACGCAGAAGCTGTACGGCCTCGACGACCCGGCCACCGAGAAATTCGGACGGCGGTGTCTCATGGCCCGACGGCTGGTCGAGCGCGGCGTGCGGTTCGTACAGGTCTATTCCGGCGGAGGACACAACGACGAGAACTGGGACGCCCACGGCGACGTCAACAAGAACCACGAGCTGCACTGCAAAGAGACCGACAAGCCCATGGCCGGGCTGATCACCGACCTGAAATCCCGCGGATTGCTCGACGAAACGCTGATCGTGTGGTCGGGAGAATTCGGCCGGACCCCGACCGGGCAGAACGGCAAGGGGCGCGACCACAATCCGCGCGGCTTTTCAGCGTGGATGGCCGGCGGGGGAGTCAAGGGAGGCCAGACGATCGGGGCCACCGACCCCTTCGGGTTCGCCGCGGTCGAGAGCAAAGTCCACGTCCATGACTTCCACGCCACGATCCTCCACCTGATGGGGATCAATCACAAGCTGCTCACCTACTTCCACGCCGGCCGCGACTACCGGCTGACGGACGTGGAAGGGAACGTGGTCGAGCAGATCGTGTCGTGAAGGGACGCGCCGGGTTCCGCCGGGGATTTCTTTGCCAATGCGAATGGCCGGACAATGCAGCATTCCGGATATTCGCCCCTGACGCAGTTCTCACCGGCCGATAAGACCGCCGGTGGCACCCGAACAGTCGCAACCGAAGGCGAACCACATTGACTTCGGACGATTCGCGCGGTATTCACCCCGAAACACTGAGCCCGTTTCCCGCGGAATCCGAAACTCTCATGGCAGCCGACTCGCAAATGCGATCCGCTTCTCCCGCTGTGGCAGATGCAACCGGGATCTGCAACGGCGCGCGTCATTCATCGCGTGCTTTCCCTGCTGGAAGCGCGATCCGCCAGTGGGCGACATGGGGGTCGCTTGTCGTGGCCGGGATGCTGGCGTTTGCGATCGATGTCCCTCTGTCGCGGGCGATGGTGCACGGGCAGGCGCTCAAATCGCTGCACCGGTTTCTGGAAACGATCGAGCCGTTCGGCCAGCCGCCGGCGGTGATCGCCGTGTCGCTGGCGGTTCTGCTGTGCGGAGGCGTTCGCCGCGGAGCCGGGTTTCGGATCGCCGCCGGGGCGCTTCTGTCGGGGTTGACGGTGCTCCTTTTGAAAATGTGCGTTGCGCGGGTTCGTCCGCGACACTTCGATTTTCAAGGGACGGTGTTCGATACGTTTTCCGGACTGCTGCCGGGATCGGGGGGAAGTTCGCATATCCAGAGCTGGCCGTCGGGGCACACGGCGACGGCGGTGGGCTTCTGCCTGGCGCTTTCGGCCGTCTTTCCGAAAGGGCGCTGGCTCTTCCAGATTCTCGCGGCCCTGGTGGCCTTGCAGCGCATCGAATCGGGAGCCCACTACCTGAGCGACACGCTGTTTGCCGCCAGCGTGGCGTACGTCGTGCACCTGCTGGTATTCGGTCCAGGGCTGGTGGGCCGGTGGTTCGACCGGATCGAGGTGCGATGGGCTGCCCACAACGACTCCAGGCAGCATTGAGCCTCGGGCGTTCGGGCGTGTATCGTTAACGGGGGAACTCCCCACAGCGCGCAGGCGTAAGCGGAATTGACCGCGGAGGCAGGCCACGCACTCGTCGTTACCCTCGCCTGACAGCCTGCTCCCGACACGGCCGATGGCTACGGCGTCGTCAGCGACTTCTCGAAGATGACGAGGTTGTCGCCGCGGTCGGGGTCCCAGCGGATGCCGACGATGTCGTACATCCGGGCGATCGCCAGGTGCAGCATCGGGCGGTGCTGGTTGTGGCACTCGAAGCGGATCGATTCGTACCCCTGCTCGGCGGCCCAGGCGTGCACGGCGTCCATGAGCTGCGAGGCGATCCCCGTCCTCCGGAATGGCGGAAGCACGCCGTAGAACCATGAGAAATAAACGGTGGGCTTCAGCTCGAATCCGATATAAAACCCCATCGGCTCGGCCTGGTGGCTGGCGACGAGCATCAGGACGTTGCACCGTCCCTGAAAGCGGCGGCGGAAAAAGGCCGCGTCGCGGGCCGGGCGGAAGATCTGGTTGTAGAGATCGGCGATCAGCGGGATTTCACCGGGACCGACGATGTCGATTTTCGCATCTGCCATATCTGGTTCCAACTTCGTGGAGCCGCGGAAAAGATGTTGCTTGACCTCAAATGCGCCACGTCTGTCGCCCGTCGTGATGTTCCACCTCGATGAAAGGACGGCCGTCGCCGGGCACGAGTCGAAAGTTTAGCGGCAAGACCGGACTTTGCAAATGAGCCGGCGGTTCCCGCGAGAACATTACTTTATTTTAGCTGCGCCAGAAATTCCACGAGGTCACGGAGTTCGGAATATGACAGCTTCTTAATCAAATCCTCGGGCATCGCCGAGCGGCCGCGGGCCTGCTCCTCAATTTCGACTTTCGGAATGACAAGCAGGTTTCCTTCCGCGGTCATCAGGCGGACCTGTCTGCC
>JBLMWR010000503.1:0-3322 GCA_050257335.1 Deltaproteobacteria bacterium
GGAACCAACAAGGTCGGACCATCCGTCGTACCGGCCGAAATGCCATGCCCGATGTGCGGGGCGATGATCGCCGCCACGTCTCAAAAGTGCACAGGCTGTGGTGAAAGCCTCGTCGTCAGCCAGTCGCCGAAGAAAGGGCCGATACGCCTCTTTACCGCGCTCACCGTTCTGGCCATCGGAGCCGTATTGGTCGCTTTGATGTTGCCGGCCGTGCGGAGAGGTCGCGAGCCCGCCCGGCGCTCGCAATGCAAGAACAACCTCAAGCAAATTGCGCTGGCGTTGCACAACTACGAAGAGCGGTACAATGCGTTGCCCCCGGCTTACACCGTGGACGCCGACGGTAAACCCCTGCACAGTTGGCGGACCCTGATCCTGCCGTTTCTGGATCAGGAACCGCTGTATGAATCGATTGACCTTTCCAAACCCTGGGATGACCCGGCGAACGCAGAGGCCTTCAAGACGAGCTTGTCGGTTTATCATTGCCCTTCGGATTCATCGCCGCAGAATCACACCACCTACCTGGCCAGCGTCGGATCGACCGGCTGCTTTCGCCTCACAGAACCCAGACTTTTATCCGAGATCACCGACGGTCTCTCCCAGACACTGATGGTCGTCGAAGTGCCTTCGGACCGGTCCGTCCCCTGGATGTCTCCCAAAGATGCGGACGAACGGCTGATGCTGGGTCTCGGACCAGAATCCAAACTGGCTCACACGGGAGGAATGAATGCGGCGCTGTGCGACGGCAGCGTTCGATTTCTTTCAACCGCCATCCCGGCCGCCACGCGCCGTGCGCTGATCTCGATCGCGGGAGGCGACAAAGTCGGGGACTTCTGAGCGGCGCAAGTTGCAGGTTGGTCTCCAGTTTCGATTCGATCGCAGAGCTGTCCGACCTTTATCGTCCAGCCACCGTCGGTACGGGGTTGAGCCGACGCGCGTGCGAGACGTCGATTCACGGCGCCGCTCAATTCGAAAACCGCCAGCGGCGCCAGCCAACTCGCCCAGGCCGCCATCGGATCGACCCACGTCGCTTGAACGCCCGTCACCGTGGCCAGTCCGGCGATCAATCGCAGGACCACTGTCGAGCACAGCAACAGAAAACATCTCGACATCCAAAGGCGATGATCCGTGAATCGCCTCATCACAGCCGCTCTCCATCCCAGGGTAATGCTCGTTCCCGTAAGAATTGCCAGGGCGGCGAACCCCAAGCCTGCGACGGGGCCTGCCTCGGCACGGTACGCCATCCACAGTCCGCTGGGAGCTACCAGCAACAACACGTTCAGGGCTTGAATCCGTCCCAGATACTGATGCCATTTCGGAAAGTATCGACGAAATTGCTCGCTGATCAGGATCATTCCGAGAACGAGCGCGATCGGACCGGCCGCAATGTGGACGTAGAAGGCCCAGTGGTAACTGCCCGAGAAATACAGCTCCCGCCCTCGCAGAAAATCGGAATCAAAATTCGGCGGGAAGTAATCGCCATACTTCAGCACGACACCGCCAACGACTTTGAGTATCAACAGACCTGTCAGAAAGGTCAAAACTCGTTGCAGCGTCGTTGAGCGGATCTTCAGCATGTTGCACAGTTCAGTTCCGGGAGCGGCAGATCAGACGCGAACTGCTGCCTGGGTCGTTGTCCGACGGGATGAACGTAACCGACATGCCCTCAATTTATCGCCGACCATCGGAGGCGCGAATGCCAAACACCCGATCCGCGGCGCCGGACAATGACAATGGGCCAACTTGACTGCTGCCGCCGCACCGATTCCACTGGGGGCAGGAGAACCGGGTTTATGCTCTGCTTCACCAAGTGTTTCGTGGCGGCCGGGCTTGCCCTGCCGTTGTGGCCGGCTGGCGCGCTGTGGGCCGACGACTGGCCGCAGTGGCGCGGAGTGAACCGCGACGGCGTGTGGGGCGAAACCGGTGTGCTGCAGACCTTCCCGGCCGAAGGATTGAAGGTTCGCTGGCGCGTCCCGATCGGTTGGGGGTTTTCCAGTCCGGTGGTCGCCCGCGGGCGGGTCTATCTGGCCGATTCCGAATTGATGAAGCCGAAGGCGAGAGAACGCCTTCTCTGCCTCGACGAAACGACCGGCAAGCCGCTCTGGACTCACTCCTATGACGTCGCCTACGAGGACTGGGCGTTCGACCCGGCGCAGGAGATCGGCCCGGTGGCGACGCCGATCGTCCAGGACGGCAAAGTCTATACTCTGGGAAGGGTTTGCCACCTCTTCTGCCTCGATACCCGAAGCGGCGACGTCCTCTGGAAGAAGGACCTGGAGAATGATTACCACGTCGCGTTTTCCCCCGGCATGCCCTCGCCGCTGATCGAAGGCGATCTGCTGATCCTGTTCATCGGCGGGAGACAGGGGGCCTGCGTCGTCGCCCTCGAGAAGGAGACCGGCAAAGAAGTCTGGAAGGCGCTGGATGAATCTCTGACGTTCAGCTCGCCGATCGTCATTTCCTCGGGCGGGAAGAAACAACTGATCGTCTGGACGCAGGAATCGGTGACTTCCCTGGACCCGGCGGCGGGGACGACCTGGTGGCGGCAGCGGCTGCTGACCAACAGCGACTATGCGGTCTCGACGCCCGTCTTTCACGAGGGGCGCCTGCTGATCGGCGGGCTTATGTTCCAGCTCGACTCCGAAAAACCCGCCGCCACTGTCCTCTGGCCCGCTTCGAAAACTCCCTCCCGCAGGATCTTCAGCCATACCTCGACCGCGCTATTTCGCGGCGACCATCTCTACAGCGCGAAATCGACCGGCCAGCTGGTCTGCGTCGAGGCGAGGACCGGCAAACAAGTCTGGGAGACCGACAAGGTCACCAGCGTGATCAACGGGGCGAGCATTCATCTGACACCGAACGGCGACTCGGTGCTCCTCTACACGGACAAGGGAGAACTGATTCGCGCCCGGCTCGCGCCCGAGGGCTACCACGAGATCAGCCGCGTCGCCGTGCTGGAACCCACCTTTCCGTTCGGCGGGAGGAATGTCGCCTGGCCTCCTCCGGCTTATGCCAACCGCCACATCTTCGCCCGCAACGGCAAAGAACTGATCTGCGCCTCCCTGGCCGCGGAGCCCTGACGCTGAAAACATGCTGCTCGCCGACGCGAAATCGGTGGGTTGTCGTGGAGTCACGGTCTGTGAGGCGGGCTTCCCCAGCCCGCCCGCCCGTGATACCCCGCAGGGAATCTCACACCTCAGCCCAAGGTTGTCCGCCTGCGGTGGACTAGCCTATCTTGCGCACGTCTTGAAGAAAATTGGCGATTTTCGACTGCCAACGCGACAAATTCCGGCCGTTTTCTGTAGTGGATCGCGCCAAAGCGGCG
>JBLMWR010000504.1:0-4836 GCA_050257335.1 Deltaproteobacteria bacterium
CGGCATGAGCGACGCTCCGAACAAACCGTTGCCGCTGGTTGCCATCGTGGCCGCGGTCATGATCTTTGCGCTGCTGGCCTATCCCCTGAGCATCGGACCGGCAGCGTGGGTCGCGAGCAGTTCGTGGTGTCCGCAGTGGTTGGGAGACGGGCTCGAGATTGTGTACTTCCCGCTCGAATGGCTGGCCGACAACGGGCCGGACTGGATCGGCGACGCGCTCGAGACGTACGCCGACTGGTGGATCGGCGAGCCCGCGGGCCCCGCGCCGAGCGTGTGATGCTCGACTGTCCGCAGACGGGAATCACCTGGGACGGGTTAGACCGCGCGTTAAAAACAACCTTCCATCGCCTCCGCTGAAACGGCAACGCATTCCCTCGCTGGCGCGTCGGGCTGGTGTTCGCAAATCTTGCCGCGATTTGCCGCCAATTCCCATTTGCAACCGAACGGATTGTCGATAATCTATATGTTGATACGTTCCATTTGCCGGAGAACGCGAAATGGATCAGAAATACGACGGGACGATCCCGCATGCCGAGATCAGGCTCGAGGGGCGGCGGGTGATCCGCAGCCCGGTCGTGAATGACTGGGGGCTGCGGCTGCAATGGGAAATCCGCCGGGACGGGAAGGTCATCGACACCGCGCCGGCCCGGGCCGAGACGAGTTACGAGCACCCCGACGCCACACCCGGCACGTACGAAATCGTTCTGCAGATGTGGAAGTACGTCGATTACCGGAAAAATGCCGAGCGGGAGTTCATCAACAGCAAGTTCGTCGAGGTGTCGAACAAGGTGACGTACACGATTTGAGGGGTCGGTTCCATGCTGAACGTCGGTTCCGTCAACGTACCGGTCTGTAATGGCTTCACGCGGCGGAGTTTTCTGCAGGCAGGCTCGGCGGGGCTGGCCGGGTTGTCGCTTCCCGCGCTGATGAAGCTGGAATCGGCGCAGGCGATCGAAGAATCCAAGGCGAAGATCCGCAACTGCATCACCATCTTCCTTGTCGGCTCGCCGGGACATCTCGACACCTGGGACATGAAGCCCGAAGCCCCCGCCGAAATCCGTGGCAAGTTCACCCCCATCAGAACCAGCGTCCCGGGGATCGACATCTGCGAGCACTTTCCGCTGATGGCCCGGATGATGGACAAAGTCGCCCTGATCCGCAGCCTGCATCACAAGACCGGGGCCACGCACGAAAACGGTCAGCGGTGGATGATGACCGGGCACGACTTCAACGCCGACAGCGTCAAGCCGCACTGCGGCAGCGTGATCTCGCGGCTGTTCGGGCAGAAGAGCGAACTGCCGGCTAACGTCATCCTTCCCGGACCGATCGGCAACACGGGGGCGGGCCCGCTGCACGGGCAGACGGCGGCTTATCTCGGCAGCGCGCACGAGCCGTTCTTTCTCAATTCCGATCCGTCGCTCCCCGAATTCCGGGTGGCCGATCTGGAGGTGCCGAAGGAACAATCGGCGTTCCGGTTCGATGCCCGGCAGAAGCTCCTGTCGCAGCTTGACGAGGTGCAGCGCCGCACGGAGACCCGCAGCACCCAGATGCACGAGAGCGCCTATCATCGGGCGTTTCGGCTGCTGACCTCCCCCAAAGCGAAGGAAGCCTTCGACCTCAATCGCGAACCGGACGTGCTCCGCGACCGGTACGGCCGGAACACGTTCGGCCAGAGCTGTCTATTGGCCCGCCGGATGATCGAGCGCGGCGTGCGGTACGTGACAGTCAATCATTTCGACACCGTCTTCAACCTCACCTGCTGGGACATGCACGCCGACGGCGGGGGGCTGGACAACACGTATCTCGACTACGAGCGGCACCTCTGCCCGCAATTTGACCTGGCCTTTACCGCCCTGATTGAAGACCTCGAACAGCGGGGCCTGTTGCAGGAAACCGTGGTGGCGGTCCTGAGCGAGTTCGGGCGCACGCCGCAGCTCAATCCCCGCGGGGGACGCGACCATTATCCGGCGGCGTGGACGAACTTTCTGTGCGGCGGCAACATCCGCGGCGGACAGGTGATCGGTTCCACCGACAAGACCGGCTCGCAGCCGCACAACAACCCCGTCGAGCCGCCGCAGATTCTGGCCTCGATCTACCACGGCATGGGGATCAACCTCGATTCAACCATGCTCCCTGGCCCGGGCGAGCGCCCGATCCGCCTCGTCGAAGCCGAACCGATCCGGCAGTTGTTTGCGTAAACGCCCCGCCCCCGTGGGGCAGGTTTTCCAACCTGCCCGACCTTGCGTTATGAAGATGGTCCCGCCAAGGCGCGAAGACGCGAAGGAAGAACCGCGGATGACGCTGATACGCGCGGATAAGAGAAGCCGGGAGAACTTGCACATCCGCACGTATCAGCGATATCCGCGGTTTGCTCCCACGCGTGCTCCCCGTCGGGTCGCGGTTACACGATCCGTTTGCTGCTGCCTGGCACTGGTGGTATTCGGCCTTGCCGCGCGATCGGCCGTGGCCGTCGAGCCGACGCTCCGCGACATCAGCCTCCGCGGGCTCGAGGTCGGCGGAACGACGACGCTGATCGTCGATGGCGACGACTTGGGGACGGCTCCGCGGCTGCTCTTGCCGTTTGCCGCGCGCCAGAAACTCAAACCCGGCGGCACCGACAAACGGGCGACGTTCGACGTGATTCTCGCCACGGACGTCATCCCCGGCTATTATCAGCTTCGAGTCATGACCGAGGGGGGAGTCAGCCTCCCGGCGGTGATCTGTGTCGATCACCTGACCCAGCGCCCGCTGGCCCCGGCGATCGAGCAGCTTCCCGTTGCCCTGTTCGGCGCGATCGGCGGCAGTACGGTCGCCGAGACGACGTTCGCCGGCAAGGCGGGACAGAACGTCTGCATCGAAGTCGAAGCGCAGCGTCTGGGAAGCAAACTCCGCCCGGTTGTACACCTCTATAACGCCAAGCGCCGGCAGCTTGCCTGGTCGTGGGGGAACCCGGCGCTTGCGGGAGACGCGCGGCTGCAGGCGACGCTTCCGGCCGACGGCAATTACATCATCGCGCTTCACGATTCCGAGTACGGAGTCCCCGGACCGGGGTACTTCCGCCTTCAGGTGGGGCAATGGGCGTTCGTGGATCAGGTCTTTCCGCCAGTCGTGAATCCCGGACAACCCACGCCGCTGGAACTGCTCGGCATGCCGGCGCCAATGCGAGTTGACCTGCCGGCGGTTCCTGTCGCGGGCGTCGTGCCGCTGGCCTGGCCGGGGGAGGGATTGTGGAGCGGTCCGCGGCCGTTCGTCACCGTCAGCTCGCACACCGAGGTCGTCGAGCAACCGCCCGCCGCCGGTCCGCAGGAACTGCCGCTCGGCAAGGTGGGAGTCAGCGGCCGGCTGCTCGCCCCTTATGAAGAAGACCGTTATCGCGTCGCCGTGACGCCGGGGACCAGGCTCCGGCTGGAAGTCTTCGCGGAACGGTACGGTTCGCCGCTCGACGTGGCCCTCGTCGTCCGCAACGAAGCCGGAGATGCGGTGGCGCGCGTCGAAGACGGCGCGGGGACGACCGACCCCGTGCTCGAATATGCGGTTCCCGACAGGGTCACGGTGGTGCTCATCGGCGTCGTCGACGCGCTGGGGCGCGGCGGTCCGCGGGGCGTTTATCGGCTGACAGTCGATCCGCAACAGTCGGCCGCCGCGAAGCCCGAATTCCGGCTCTCGACTTCGGCCCAGCGCATTCACCTGCCGGTGGGCGGCCGATGTGTCATCCCGGTTTGGCTCGACCGCCGCGGATATTCCGGAGGCGTGGAGTTGGCGGCGGCGGGATTACCGGCGGGGTTCAAGGTGGACGGAGGGGTGATCGCAGACGGGACCGACGGGACGCTGGTGACGATCGATCGCGGTCAGGTTCCGGGAGAAGCGGCGCTCACGACGTGGCGCGGCCGAGGCGCCGACGGCACCGAGCGGCCGGTGTGGATTGCCGGAAATCCACTCGAGCGTTTGCAGCCCTGGCTTGCGACCGAGATCGCGCTGGCCCCGCTTGCCGCTCAGGCCGCCGAATTCCAGGTTGACTGGCCCGGCCTGGTAAGCGATGCAGGGCTTGTTCCCGCGGGCAAGCTGGCCCTGCCGGTAAAGCTCACCCGCCCCGCCGGCGATCCGGTGGTGCGGCTCACTCTGATGACCAGCCAGCCGCCGCTGCTCGTCAACGGCCAGCCCGATCCGAACCGGGCCTTGCGGCAGGAAAAGCCGGTCGAGCTGGCCGCCAACGTCAGTGAAGGCACAGTTACGCTCCTTTTGCCGCCGGGTTTGCCGGCTCCCTTCTATGACGTGACGGTTCAGGCCGAGCTGCTCAAGACCGACAAGCGGACGGTTCTGGCGACGGCGTACACTCCCGTGCGGCGATTGCCGGTCCGCATGCCGGTGGTCGTGCAACTGGCGGGCGCGCCGCAGGTCGAAGCGCAGCTCGACCCGCAGAAGGGGGCGACGGTGATGATTTCCGGTAAAATCGAACGGCGCGAGGGATTGACGGGTGATGTGGTGCTCGGCGTGACCGGCCTCCCCGCTGCCGCCCGCGCCGACGCGGTCACCGTCAAGGCCGACGCGACTGACTTCGCAGTCAACCTGGTCTTGCCGGCCAATTTCGCGCCCGGCGAGTACAAGGGATTGAAGTTGTCGGCGACCGGCACGCCCGATCCAAAGCAGCCAAACCTCCGGGTCAGGAGTCGCGAGGTCGAGTTTGCGCTGATTGTGAAAGCGGCTGTGGCCAAATGACAGTGGTCAGTCGTCAGTAGTTCTACTGTTGGCTGTTCTTGACGAGATACAAGTTATTTCATAGAGACCTCTTGCGGGAAATGGAATTCCTTCAGGGAGGTTGTCGATGGAACGACGATT
>JBLMWR010000505.1:0-7438 GCA_050257335.1 Deltaproteobacteria bacterium
CGTCACGACCGAGACGTTCCGGGCAAACTGGCAAACTGCGTCGAGATCGTCGTAGGCGGCTTGCACCTCGACGTCGGCGACCTGCCCCGTGGGTGTGTCATTGTCGGGAGAGAAGGTGTGGACGCGATACCCCATGCGCCGCGCCGCGATGGCGAACATCCGCCCGAGTTGCCCGCTTCCGAGGACGCCGATCGCCGCCCCGGGAAGTATCGCCCGGCTCACGACAGCGTCTCCTCGCGCACCTTGCGGGCCTGTTCGTGCTGAAAGTCCTTGAGCTTCTTGCGCAGCTCGGGCCGGGTCGTCGCCAGAATCCGCACTGCCAGAAGCGCCGCGTTGATCGCCCCGGCCTTGCCGATCGCCAGCGTTCCGACCGGCACTCCGCCGGGCATCTGCACAATCGACAACAGCGAATCGAGGCCCTGTAAAGCCGGCCCCTGGATGGGGACACCCAGGACGGGAAGCAATGTCTGCGACGCCACCATGCCCGGCAAGTGTGCCGCGCCGCCGGCCCCGGCCACGATGACCTCAATCCCCCGCCCTTCGGCAGTCGCGGCGTATTCGCACATCCAGTCGGGCGTGCGGTGAGCCGAGACGATCTTGCACTCGCGGGGCACGCCGAACTGCGCCAGTGTTTCTTCGGCATGGTGCATCGTCTCCCAGTCGGATTTGCTCCCCATGATGATGCCGACAAGGGGATGACTGACCGGCGGGTTGCTCATGTCGTGCTCTGGGTCCGGAAGCGGAGTGCGGGGTGGATTCGTTCCGCTATGCTACCGCGCCGGACCGTGGCGGAAAACCGTGCATTTCGTCATGGACAATCATCTTCGTCCGTGCAGACGCTATCCTCGGAAGGCTGCCACGGACACGGGGGGGTGACCGGGCAGGTCCATCGCTGGCACCATTTTTCATAACTCGGACACCCCAGCTTGCAGTAGCAGTACAGCGGAATGCAGTTGTTGGGCCGTTCATAGCCCAAAGTATAGATGCATTCGCAGGGGGGCTGAACGAGCAGCTTATAGGGGAGGCAGGCGCACCGCGTGAAGAAGTGACCAAAGGAAATGGCGGGCTGCAGGCATCCCTGATGAATTCCGTATCGTTCCAAGTTGATGTCCTCGAAGTACAGCGGCTTGAAGAACACCGCCGGGGCTTCCCAACCGAAACTCGACGCCAACCAGCCCCGCCGGGCGCCATACCCGTGAAAATACACAGGCACGCTGGCGTACCTTGCGGCCGCCGGGTCGGCGGGGAGTTCTCCTTCCGACATCCGGATCGAGGCTCCCAGCGAGCCGATCGGCTTGAGCCCTTCGTCGGCATCGTCCTCGGCCCGGTCGGGGGCGCCCGCCTGCCGTGTCGCTGGTTCCGACCGCACTTCGGTGCCGCCCCACGCCCACCCCAGCAGACACGCCCCCGCGAGGACGCCTCGGCAAATCAGTCGGCGAGAATAAAGCCCGTGTTTCCGCCGGCGCGTCGATGAACGACGGCGGGGTGGAAGGTCGGTGCGTGCGTCTGCCTGCGTCCGGAACATGGCCTGGTCCCGCAAGTGAATGTTCCAAAAGGTCGGATATTCAGAATATCCCTGAGTTCTCTTCGACGACCTTTTTTTGGAATCTCCAGCAGAATGGTTTTCATCCGATCGGTTTGCCTAATCGTCAGATTCCGACGAACGGCAATTGTTGCGGTAAGAGTTACATCAATCGCGTGCGCCGGCAGTCGGTCCTGCGCCGGCGGTCCGGTCGCTGATAGGACGCAAACTCTTTGATCGCTGGATAATGCGGAGCCGTCGTCTGAAAAAATGACTGCCGCATGGCAATTGGCATGGCATCTGCATCCTGAAGGTTTCCGTCGGACGACCGACGAACCTGTGATAACGAAAAATTCTGCCCCAGAAAACGCTGATGCGCGGGCATTCATTTCGGTGAATGACCATCAGAGAAGTTGAGAGTGAGTTTCCCACCGGCCCGAGGAGTCGGGCTCTATCCCACCCCCCATCCCACCCCAATGTCCCACCTGCAAGGCCGAAAGGAATCCCCGCATCCTTTCGGCCTTGTCCATTCTTTGAGCCGTTCGGACGTGGGTCCTGGCCCCCTGCCAACGGGAAAGCGTCAAGATTTCTCCCCCGGTTCGGGCGGTGACCTGATTTGGGGTTGCCGCCCAAAAAGCACCCCGGCCCCGGCGCGCCGGGTCAGCCAGGGTACTCTCCCGCAAATCAGGACGCCACCCGTGCTCCGGAACTCGTTGACACCCCGCGCCAATCGCCCTAAGATTCCGCCCCCTTCGTCGGCAGGCTCATGAAGTGCGGTCTCCTTTCCAACCGATACACGTCTTATATTGGGAGCCGGCAGCCGCAACGTCAGTCGTTTGTCCCACGGCCGCTTTTGCGAACCGCGCCTCCTGAGTCCCCATGGCGACAACAGGAACATCCTGGCCAGCGTCTCGCGTCACTGCGCCGGAGGTGCGCGCGGGGGAAAGACAGTGGCGCTCGGCGCATCTGGTCGGGGTGTGCGGCTCGGGGATGAAAGCACTCGCCGAGCTTCTCACGGGACTGGGCTGGACTGTCTCCGGATCGGACAACAACGCCTCCGAAGCGGTCGTGGCCGCCCTGTCGCGCCGCGGATTGAGAATCCATCCGGGTCACCATGGCCGGTTCCTCGCCGATAAAACGGACGTGCTCGTTTACAGCCCCGCAATCGGGCCGGAGAATGCCGAGCGGCAACGCGCCCTCGCGGTCGGAATTCCGCAATTGTCCTACAGCCAGATGCTGGGCGCGCTGATGCGCATCCGGAAGGGGGTGTGCATCGCGGGGACGCACGGGAAGAGCACGACGACGGCGATGACCGGCTGCATTCTCACGGCGGCGGGACTGGCAGCCGCCGTCGTGGTTGGCGCCGAGGTCCGCGAAATCGGCGTCAGCGGCTGGTCGGGAAGCGGCGAATGTTTCGTCGTGGAAAGCTGCGAGTTCCAGAAAAGCTTTCTCGACCTGTCGCCCCGGCATGCCGCCATCCTGGGGATCGAACCCGATCACTTCGACTGCTACCCGCATTTCGACGAAACGATTGCGGCATTTTCCGAATTTGCGCAGCGCGTTCCCGGGGACGGGAGGCTGCTGATTCACGCCGGGTGCGAAGCGTCGAAGGCCGCGTGCGTGGCGGCCGGCGCTTCGGTCGAGACATTCAGCGTCGAAAATGCGGGGATCGAATCGTCCGCCGACTGGCACGCCGCCGATCTGGTACCGACCGCCGCGGGAACCCGCTTTCGGGTTTTTCATCAGGGGGATTTTCTGGCGGAGATTTCGCTGCGGATTCCGGGGCTGCACAACGTCGCCAACGCGCTGGCGGCGGCGGCTCTGGCGCACGCCGCCGGCGCCGCTCCGGCCGCGATCCGCGAGGCACTGGGCGACTTTCCGGGAATCCGCCGCCGCTTCGAACCGGTGGGCTCGTGGCGCGGGGTGACGCTGATCGACGATTACGCCCATCACCCGACGGCCGTGGCCGGCACGCTGGCGACGGCCCGTGCGCGGTATCCCCGCCGGCGGCTGTGGTGCGTATTCCAGCCGCATCAGGTTTCACGGACGGAAGCCCTGTTCTCCGAATTCACAGCGAGCCTCGCCGGGGCCGACCGGGTGCTGCTGGTTCCCGTATTCGCCGCTCGCGAACAAGTCCGCGACGAGCCGGCGCTGGTGTCGCGCAGGCTGGCCGGGCAGATCGTCGCCTCCGGGGGAGCGGCGCGGTTCGTCGATACTCTTGACCAGGCGCTGGCAACATTAGAGGATGAGCTACGGCCCGGCGACGTGCTGATCACCATGGGAGCGGGAGACATCGGCAAAGTACATCATGCCCTCACTCGAGCAGTTCCAGGACATCACGCGCCGCGACGAACCCCTGGCTCCCTACACCTGGCTGAAGACAGGGGGAGCGGCGCAATATCTGATCACCCCGCGGACTCCCCACGAACTCGTTGAAGTCGCCCGCTGCTGCCACCAGAACCACATCCCCACCCGCGTCCTGGGAGGGGGATCGAACCTGCTGGTTCGCGACGAAGGGGTGCCCGGCGTCGTTTTGCGGCTGTCCGACCCGGCGTTCTCAAAGATCACGGTCGACGGGACGATCGTCACCGCCGGGTCGGGAGCTTCGCTCTCGCACCTCATTTCGCAATCCGTCAGGGCGGGGCTGGCCGGACTCGACACGCTCGTGGGAATTCCGGGGACCGTCGGGGGCGCGTTGCACGGCAACGCCGGGGGGAAGAGCGGCGACATCGGGCAGCACGTCCGCAGCGTTCGCGTCGTGACGATCGCCGGGGAAAGTTTTGTCCGCCAGGAGGACGAGCTCGAATTCGCCTACCGGTCGAGCAGCCTCAACGAGCTGATCATCCTCGAAGCGCAATTCGCGCTGCATCACGAAGATCCTGAAGAAATCACGCGGCGGATGCGCAAGCTGTGGATCATGAAGAAGGCGACTCAACCGCTGACGTTTCAATCCGCCGGCTGCATTTTCAAGAATCCCCGCGGAATGAGCGCAGGCTGGCTGATCGACCAGGCGGGGCTCAAGGGGACGCGGATCGGAGAGGCCGAATTCAGCGACCGTCACGCCAATTTCATCGTCACCCATCCGGGCGCCACATCGAAAGATGTTCACCGGCTGATCGACCTGGCCCGCTCGAAAGTCTCCGAGCAGTTCGGAGTCGATCTGGAACTCGAAATCCAGATCTGGTAAGAGTCCCGCCCTGCCGCTGGAATCCCGCCTTCAGCCGGCGGGTGGCTCTGAAAAACCGCCTGAATGCGGGACTCCAACACATCGCCGTTCCCACGCGCAAGGAGGCGCAGCATGGGCCCCCATATCGATTCCCGTCAGTCCAGGAAACTGCGGGTCGCCGTCCTGAGCGGTGGCCCCTCTGCCGAGCGTCCAATCAGCCTCGAGAGCGGGGCCGCCGTCGCCCGGGCCCTGGCCGGGCTGGGGCACGCAGTGCACGAAATCGATCCCGCAGCCGTCGATCTGGCGCGCACCGACTGGGGACGCTTCGACGTCGCCTTCATTGCGTTGCACGGCAAGTTCGGGGAAGACGGCCAGGTGCAGCAGATCCTCGAAGACGCGCTCATTCCGTACACGGGCAGCGGCGTGACGGCATCGCGGCTGGCGTTCAGCAAATCGGCCTCGAAAGAACGCTTCGCGCAGCAAGGCGTGCCCACCGCTCCCTACGTCCTGATTCACGAATCTGACGCCCCGCACCGCATCCTGGAGCAGGCCGCGCACATCGGATTCCCGCTCGTCGTGAAGCCCGATACGCAGGGGTCGAGCCTGGGGGTGAGCATTGTGCGCCTGGCGGATGACCTTCCCGCCGCCCTCGCACGCTGCTTTCAATTCGACGCCTTCGGCCTGCTGGAACAGGCCGTCAGCGGTTCGGAATGGACCGTGGGAATGCTCGACGAGCGGGCCCTTCCGCCGATCCGCATCGAGACGAGCCGCGCCTTCTTCGACTACGAAGCCAAGTACGAAGATAACGGGACGCGTTATCTTTTCGATTCTGCGGTTCGCGCCGAACAGGTCGCCTGCATCGTCGCCACCGCGCGCAACGCCTGTGCCGCCGTTGGAACCTGCGGCCTCGCGCGCGTCGACCTGATCGTCGATCAAACCGGCTCCCCCAGGGTCTTGGAAGTGAACACCGTTCCGGGAATGACCGATCATAGTCTCGTTCCGAAAGCGGCGGCACGCGCGGGAGTCAGCTTTGCCGAGCTGTGCCAGGAATGCCTGCAATCGGCCCTGCGACATGCGGGCCGGCGTGCCGCCCGCGCCGGTCGCGGTTGATCCTCGTCGCTCACCATTGCGCCGTCATCATGGGCTCCCGATCGCATAAGCACGATGAAGACGGCGATGAAAGCAAGCCGCGGGTCCTGTCGCGTCTGATCCCGCTGCTGCGTCAACTCTACCGTCCCGTGACGGTCGCCAGCGCGGCCGCAGTGGTGGTCGCTGGGCTGTTCCTGCCGCGGCTCAAGGGGCTGCTTCCCGATCTCGAACAACGGAGCGAGTACCGGCTAACGGCGACGCAAATTGAAATCACGGCTCCGCCGCACTGGGTCCCGCACGATCTGGTGTCCCAGGTCGTCGAACGTGCCGATTTGCCTGAAGAACTCTCGCTGCTCGACGAGAACCTCGTCGGAGAAGTCGCCGAAGCGTTCCGCCTCTCGCCCTGGGTCGAGGAGGTCGTCTCGGTCAGCAAGTCCTTTCCGGCCCGGGTGAGCGTCGTCCTCAGCTACCGCCGGCCGGTGGCGATGGTCGAGGTCAAACAGGGGCACTACCCCATCGACGCCCACGGGGTGCTGCTGCCTCCGCAGGAGTTTTCGGTCGCCGATACGCGCGCCTATCCGACGATCACCGGCGTCGTCTCGACTCCGCAAGGCGCCGCAGGGACCGAGTGGGGCGACCCGGTCGTCGAAGAGGCGGCACAACTGGCCGCTGAACTGGCCTGCTTCTGGAAAACGCTGGGGCTGACGGCGATCGTCTGCCCGCGTGCGGCCGAGAGCCACGCCCGGATCGACGAAGGGGTCTTCCTGCTGGAGGCCAGGGGAGGGACGCGGATCATCTGGGGACATGCCCCGGGGACCGACCACCCGGGTGAATTGTCGACGAAGCAGAAAATCGGACGGCTGGAGGAATACGTGAAACGCTTTGGCGGCTTCGACCGCCCGCACGGTCCTTATCGGATCGACATCCGCCATTGGCGCGACATCTCGCGCACTCCCCTCTCCGCCGAACTCGAATGGCTTGACCAGGTTCGTGAATAAGTACGTCAGGTTTACAGCCTGACCGCAACGTGGATGGGAGCGTTCCAGTGGGAAGCACGCCAGCACGCTTGCTTCCCATTGCGATTCGTGGCGAGATGCCGGGAATATTTCGCGGGCCCGGAATGGCTCAGCCGCTTCATCGAAGCATCCGATCCCTCCAGCCAACCTCCACATTGCCCTCTTCCCTCCGCTATCCTCTATCCGCTATCCTCTATCCGCTATCCTCTACCATTGGCCCTCCACGCCCGATGCTCACCCTCGCCCTCGAAACCTCCGGACCTGTCGGCTCCGTGGCCGTTGTCGAGTCGGGGGAGTTGCTGTGCGAGCGGACCCTGAAGCTGGGCCGGCAGCATGGCCAAGCGCTGATCCCCGCGATTCGCGCGGCGCTGGAGGAATGCGGCAAGAAGGCAAAGGACTGCGACCTGGTCGCCGTCAGCATTGGTCCGGGAAGTTTCACGGGCGTGCGCGTGGGGGTGGTGTGCGCGAAAACGCTGGCGTATGCCGCGCCGTGCCGGTTGGCCGCGGTCGATGCCTTGCACGCCATCGCCTGCAATTCGCCCGCCGACGTCTGGAGCGTCAAGGTCATCGGCAATGCTCAGCGGGGAGATCTGTTCACGGCGAAGTACGTGAGGAGCGCCGGCGGAGACTGGATTTCGCAGGAAG
>JBLMWR010000506.1:0-3640 GCA_050257335.1 Deltaproteobacteria bacterium
TCGTCTCTCTTTTCGTCTGTTTCGTGTGTTTCGTGGTTATCCTGAATCGTCCGGCGACGGATTGTGTGACCACGAAACACACGAAATACACGAAAGGTGAGCAATGGACATCATCCATAAATTTGAAGGCTACCGGATTCAAGCTCGGCTTGCTCGTCAATTTTGGCCCCTTTCCAAAAGTAGCGTACGAACGCATCGTGCGTTGAAGCGAAATAGCGGTGGCGCTCGGCGCCAGCATCTGCGAGAGGCAATTGCGTCGGCCGTTTGTGAATGCCATCTTGCGGTGCGGATCGCCAGGCGCACGAACCCGTCTGCTAAGTCCCTGGTCGTTCCTCGAACGGTCCCCAATTAAAGCATGCACCCCGCCGGGTCAGGGTGACTTCAGCAGCGGGGCTGCTGCAAAGCAGCCGGGGTGAATAATACGGCGCACTTTGCAGGGGGCGAAACGCGATGTTGCATGAACAAATCTCATCTCACCGCTTCTTCCCGATCAGCGCGGTCACGTCCGCCAGAATCCGTGGCAGAGCAAGCCCGCCTCGGGCGGCGAGGTATTTCGGGGCCCACACCGGATTGAATTTCTCTTTATATTCCCGCAACCCCTCGAAGCCGTAGAACTGATCGCCGTGCCGGTACAGAAGCGCGGCCACCTTGTTCCACAACGGCGACAATTGCCGCGCTTCGATCCCCGACAGCGGGGCCATTCCCAGGTTGAACCAGCGGTACCCTTGCGCCTGCCCCCACAGGAGCATCTCGACGAACAGGTAATCCATCAATCCCCGCGGCCCGTCCGGACGATAGCGCATCAGGTCGGGGGAGAACTCCTCATTTTCCGCCGCCAGCCAAAGGTTGGCGAAGCCGATCGGCTCTCCGTTGTGCCTGACCACGGCGCAGGGAAACCGCTTCAGGTAGGCCTCGTCGAAAAAGCCCAGCGAAAACCCCTTCTCGGCTCCTTTCTTCTCGCCCAGCCAGGCGTCGGAGATCGCCTTGAGATCGGGCAGGAGCGCCGGCACATTTTCGGGCGGGACGATCTCGAACGTGCACCCCTCCTTCTGCAGCTTGTTGCGGTTCGAGCGCAGCCCCTTGCGGCCCCCTCCCTCGAGCGTGAACTTGGGCACCTCGACGCGGGCCTCCTCCCCCAGCTTCAGCAGCGAGTATCCCTGATCGAGGTACAGCGTCAGCCGCGCCGGCTCGACCTGATAGAACACCGGCCAGGCGTCGTAGCGGTCGCATTCTTCGCGGAATCGCCAGATAAGCTCGTCCCATTCCTCCTCGGGGCCGACCGGGTCTCCCATCGAGACCCACGTGCGCCCCTGAATCCCGTACATGATGAAGGCCGTGTCGGCGTCGTTGAAGAGAAGCACCTTGTCCCCCAGCAGGGCGAGGTTGGCCGACGTGCGCTTCGAGCCAGTGACGATCCCCGCCGCCAGTTCGATTTCATCGGGCGCCGCCGGCGTATGTTTCAAACGTGCCCTTCCCGCGAGCAGCCGCGCCATGGCAAACGTGAGCAACAAGACAGCCACGCCGACCTGGGCTCGCTGGAATCGGGGAGCATCGGCGTCAAACTCGAACTGCCACCACAACTCGTGGCGGTATTCGACGTGCTGGTGCGAGAAGATCCCCAGCCAGACGGAACACAAGACGGCAATCCCCACGGCCGCGATCCAGCCGCTCGTCCACGACGCGCGCAGGATCGAGCCTTTGCGATAGAACTGCTTTCTGGCGGCGAACAGCGCGGTCAGGACCAGCGACAGGGCGAACGCTTCTTCAAAATCGAGCCCCTTCGCGAGCGAAAAGACGATTCCTGCCAAGAGGAGTGCCACCGCTCCCCACCATGCCGAATCGAGCCGGCGCTGCAGGCCGACTCCCAAAAGGAGCAGGCCCGTCCCCGCCAGGCTCGCCAGAAAGTGCGACGCTTCGACCGCCGGGAGCGGGAGATGCGCACGCAGAATGTGCAACCGGTCGGACAGCGCCGGCGTGGCCCCGGACAGAAGGAGCAGCGTGCCGGCGAGCATCGTCCCCAGGGCGACGACCGTCGGCGTGAGGCCCCCCAGCAAGATTCCCGCCCGTTTCGCCAGCGTCCGCGCCTCTTCGCGGTGGATCCACCATTCGTGCCCCAGGAGCAGTGCAAACGCCAGCCCCAGAGGAACGAAATAGTAGATCACCCGGAACGCCACCAGCGCCGCCAGGACTTCTTCTTTTCCGTGCGCGGCGGCGAACGTCAGGATGATCAGTTCGAGAATCCCCAGCCCCCCCGGGACGTGCGTGAAGACCACCACGATCACCGCCAGCAGATACACGCCCAGAAGCTGCGGATACGACAGCGTCACCGATTCGGGCAGGATCGCGTAGAGGCTGCCGGCGGCGACCGTCAGGTCCGCGGCCGAAACCGCAAGCTGTGAGGCAAGCACGGAAAATCGTGGAATCAGGACTTCGTGTCCCCGCCAGACGAGCGGCTTTTTCCAGACGAGGGGGAGCGCGAGGTACCCCGCGGTCACCACCAGGAGGACGACGCCGATCGGCCGCACGTCCGCCAGCGGCAATGGCACCGGGTCGGGAATCGGAAAAGGATCGATGACGAACATCACCCCCGCCAGGGCGAAGACGCCGACCCAGAACGTTGTCCCGATCGCCACGATCAATTGCACGATCTCGGCGGCCGACAGGCCCCACGACGAATAGAGTCTCGCGCGCACCGGGGTTCCGCCGAAGATGGCTCCGAAGTTGTAGCTCACGGCGAAGCCCGTGAACGATGCCAGCGCCACCCGCCGCACGAGGAGTGGATGCCCCGTCGAGCGGACGGCGATGAGATCGTACCCCAGGAGGATCAGGTAGTTGAGGGCCGTCAGTCCCAGGCAGGCCGCCAGCTTCCCGGCGGGAATCGCCCGCAGACTGGCCTGCACATCCTTGAAATGAAAGTCCCTGAGTTCGTGGTGCAGCAGCGCCAGGGCCGCCGCCAGCACGATCAGCACCAGCGCCGGCCCGATTGCCCGGCGCATCCAGTGAACCCGATCCTGCGTTTCACCAGCCACTATGTTCGTTCCCCAATACCGCGCAAAGCGGTCAGCGAAAGACACATCATACAGGCAATCGACCATCTTGCATCCGTAACCCGCCGGGCTGGAGTGTGAAACGCTTTCAGCGTACGCTAACGGGCATGGCCAAAAACACGAT
This sequence comes from Deltaproteobacteria bacterium, assembly GCA_050257335.1. Classification (GTDB taxonomy): domain Bacteria; phylum Planctomycetota; class Planctomycetia; order Planctomycetales; family Planctomycetaceae; genus JACQFH01. The sequence goes on from JBLMWR010000506.1 coordinate 3,172, forward strand.
CAGCATCAACCGGGCGCCGGTGCTTACGTTGTGGGCGGCGGTGGTGGCCGAGCGGATGGGATTTGACGAGGAGGAAGCGCTGACTCTGGGGAAGGCCGTCGCCGGGCTCAATGCGCAGGCGAAAGGCCGGCGGCTGGGGATCTTGAAGCCGCACGAGAAGAAGCCGAAAGAGGCGCGAGAGAAGGAGCGCGGGGAGGAATTCTGGATCGAGGTGTGCGGCCGCCCGGTCCCGGCGATGAATAGCGAGGAGGGGATTCGGGCTGTCAAAGGGGCCGAGGCGATCGATCCGGAGGGGGTTCGCCGGTACCTGGCGGGGAAATTCGGCGAAGACCTCGAGCGGGTCCAGAAGGCGCTGACGAAGCTGGCCCGGGCGTTCAAGCCGAAAGAGCTGGCGGAAAAGTCGTTTTCGCTGTACGAACGATTTCGCCCGGCGATCCCCGAAGGGGTCCGGGGTTGGGGGCGCCAAAGG
>JBLMWR010000507.1:0-6175 GCA_050257335.1 Deltaproteobacteria bacterium
ATCGGGCGTGCTCGTTGCCGCGGCGCTGATCTTAACGTGGGGACAACCGCTGAACCCCGACTTCTGGATGGCTGATCGGGCACGCCTCTTTGCCTGGCTCACTGTATCTCTCCTCATTTGGAGCGCCTTCTTTTCGACGATCTGCCGAAAGGTGCTGGTCGCGGTCTGCCTCTCTGGCGCGGGACCGGCGATGGAGCGGGCGGCAGCAGAGTGGTTTCCGTGGAGCCTCCGCAATGAATCGCACAGTGTCTGGTACCTGGAACTGGCATTGTCGGTCCCGATTCTGTGCGCGTCATATGTGCTGCTGAGGCGGACGATGGCGGGGCGCGAAAGCGAACTGACTTTGCCGCGGCTCCCATGGCGAAGAGCGGCCGCTGGGTACGCACTCGACCGGCTGGCCGAAGAGCGCGACACGGCCCCCGCTGGGCGGCGGCTCTTCCTGCGCCTGCTGTGGCTCGAGGTTCGCCATGCGCTCTCCCTCGGCCATGTCCTGTGGGTCGGGGGCGTTGCGCTGTTCCTCCTTGCAATCGGCCTCCCCACGGGTAAACTTCAACTCGAACAGGCGATGGCCGGGGCCTTCATCTTCCCCACCCTGCTGGGAATCTGGACGTTTCAGGCCGATGGGGGGCGGCGAACCCGCTTTCTGGCCGAACTGGGCCTCTCGCCGGTGACAATTTGGCTGACCAAGCAGCTTGTCTGGCTGGTGCTGACGATTGCCGTCACCGCGCCTTTCCTTGTCGTCGTCGAAATCGTCAATCGCCAATCGGTCCGGTGGCAGATGGCGCGCTCGTCGATGTTTCACGGCGACCAGCCCGACGCGAGCGCGCTGACGTTCGTCATCGCGCTGAACTGTCTGGGCTATGCCGTCGGGCAGTTGGCGTCGATGATCATCCCGCGCGGCGTCACGGCCGGCTTCGTCGGCTTCGCGGCCTACACGCTGCTGGTCGGGTGGACGTGGCTGATGATGGTATTGGGCGTGCCGCTCTGGATCTCGGTCGCGCCCCTGATCCTCTTCATGCTGGCGGCGACGCTCGTCTGGTCGCGGCACTGGCTGCTGGAGTCGGCGACTTGGCGGTCGTGGAGACGACTGGGGCTGGCGGTCGGCGCCGCGTTGTTTCTCGTGTGGGCGGGAGTCGGAACGTTCAGGGTTCTGGAAATACCGCGGCTTGACCAGGTTCTTCAAGTTCTTCAAGCGCGCGGATCCGCCGAGCCAGATCCATTTCAGCACGCCGGCGTTCTGCCCGTCACCGACGCCGAAGCCGAAACGGCTCACATGTACCGCCGGGCGCGCTCCGAATACACATGGAAGGAGGGACGGCCGTGGGAAAGCGACGGGAAGGGAAAAACTGCCCGCGACGGCTGGGAGTTCGCCCGCGACGGGGAGCGGCAGTTGCTTGCCGAAAACCGGACAGCGCTGGAGACGGCACTGGCCGCCACGGCCCGCCCAACGTGCGCCTTCACGGATCCGCTGCGACCGCAGGCTGGCTGGAATCTCGGTCTGGGGAGTGACAACTTTCTGGAGCTGGCGGACCTCATCCTGCTGTCGGCCCGCCAGCTCGAATCGGAAGGAAAGCTGGACGAGGCACTGGATCGCTACGTCGCGGCCCTGCATCTGGCACGGCACGTGGCCGCCCATGGTCCGACGTGGCAGTGGCAGAGCGGCGCCTACCTCGAAGGGGTGATTGCCGACTGGCTGCCACTCTGGGCGGCTCACCCAGGGCAATCACCCGAGCGGATCGAAGCCGGCGCCCGACGCATCCGGGAAGAGTTGGCCCACTTTCCCCCCTTGAAGGAAGCAGTTCAGATCGACCGGTTGTGGATCGGCGCGGTAATTGACCGGGACTGGACGGATATTATTGCCGAGCCAGACGCGGATATGCCAACGCGGGTTCGCCTGGCGGTATCGCTGCTCGATCGCCTTTGTCCGTGGGAGCGATGTCGCGCCCGCCGGCTGCTGGACGTGATTTCGTTCGTGCAGCTCAGTTACGCCGCGGCGGCTGAACATTCTCTCGCGAACCCGGGAACCGATCCGTCGCCACTCCTGAAATCGCCGGTCAAACGATCTCCCGATGCGGAGCTGGTCGCGCTTGCTCTGGTCGGGGAAAATCAACCCGGGCAAATGTTGCAAAAATGGGCCAGCAGGACCTTTCCCTGGAATATTTACCATTATGTCCGAGACGAAAGCTTCGTTGTCTACGTACGCCTTGCCAGAGAGCTACCGGTGCGGGCGCTGATGCTGAGGCTAGCGCTCGCAGCCTGGAAGAAGGAGCACGGAGAGTACCCCGCGCGCCTCGACGATTTGCCATACGCGACGACAATCATCGATCCCTTTACAGGATCCGAGTTTGGATATCGCCCAAGGGGATTCGAGAATCCCGTTGAGTACATCAACCCAACCCCGATTCGCAAAGACGCTGCCACTGCCGATCAGACCTTGATCGCAGCCGGAGAGCCGCTGTTCTGGAGTGCCGGGCCGCTCAAACTGCGGCTCGTCCCCATCCGAATTCCCGAGGACCCGACGACGGTCAGGATCGGCGCCATCGATTCTCAGGGATTGATCGACGAACGGCGGGCGAAGCAGGCGGCGGCGTATCTGTTCAAGCTGCCGTGACAGTAGATGCGGCATCCTGCCGCATCGCGAGCGTCTCAGAAAAAGTGATTCGACAATGATGAGCGAGTGGCCCCGCATGGCCAGCTCGGCCGCTCTCGTCCCGAGATCGGTGCTGGGAGCATCCGAAGACGTTTGCGAGCAAATTGCTAAAGCGGCAGGATGCCGCTTCTACTTCACCGCCACCGCTTTTCTCGTGGCGATGCTTTTCGCTTCGAGATAACACAGCTTGAGCGCGTCGCGGGCGAGGGCGCCTGAGAGTAGCGCGGGTTCCCGGCCACTCTCGACCCCTTCCACCGCCGCCTGCAGCTCGGCCGTGAACGCCGCGCACCATTCGGTTCCTCCCTTGGGTTTCGGGTTTGTCACCTTGCCGTTCGCCGTGAGCAATGTGAGCGGCCGGTTCAATACCGGCTGGCCGCCGAGCGTATTGAATTCGTACAGCAGCGTGGCCCGCTCGAGATTGATTTCGTACCCGTGGGCGAAGGCCAGGCCGGGGGCCGATATCCCCCCGCTGATGCAGCTTACCGTTTTTTGCGGGTCGTCGTACAGGTACTGCGTGGAGAGGTACTGGGCAAAGCCGTGTTCCAGAATGCCGCGCGAGAAGACGGCCTTCGGCACCCCGCACGTGAGGCCGATGAAATGGTTGTCGTGAATGTGCAGGTCGATTCCCGGCCCGCCGGTCTTGCGGAGGTCGGCCATGTCTTTCGACCAGTCGGGTTTGGAGATGACGCGGCGGAAATGGGCCGAGCGGAGCTTGCCGTACTTGCCCGACTGAATGCACTCGGCAGCGAACTGGAATTCGGGAAAGAACGGCAAAACGTGCGCGACCATCAGGAGCCGTTTCGCCTTTGCAGCCGCTGCCACCATCCGGTCGGCCGCCTTGACGTCGAGCGCGATCGATTTTTCGACGAGCGTGTCCTTACCGGCAGCAAGCGAGGCCAGCGCAACTTTCTCGTGCTGGTCGGTTGGCAGGCAGATATCGACCAGGTCGATGTCGGGGTCGGCCAGGAGCGACTGGTAGTCGGCGAATTTCTTCACCTTCGACAGATCGACGTGACCGCCGCGCGGCCCGAAATTCCCCTGAATGCCGGTCCAGTCGCCGGCGAGCTTTTTCGGATCGCGCGTGGCGATCGCCGTGACCTTCGCCCCCTTCAGCTTCCGTGCCCCCTCGAAATGGGTCATCCCCATGAAGCCGATGCCGATGATGCCGATGCGAATCATGTCGTCGATCCTGAAGTGCCTTGTGAAGACTCGCGATGATGTCCCGCACACGGGCGATTTGCAAGCATTGCAGGTGCCGGTTTAGGCGCGAGGCGCAGTCGAGTGCCGTTCGCGTTTGACGTCACACGAGCACTGTGGAACGTCCGAACAACCAGGCCCGGCCGCTGGCCGGAACTTAAAGGAATTTAACCGCGGATTGCGCGGGTACGCGCGGATGTGCCAGATCACCTCGTTCGTGTTCATCCGCGGCCATCCGCGACATCCGCGGTTCTTCTCCGTCCTTTCCTGCCTTCATGATTTGATTCCCGGGAGGCGAACACCTGTTTTCGGCGTGCCCCGGAAGAATTTTTCTGCCCCTCATTTCTCTGTCCTTCTTCGCCTTCTCTGTACTGCACTTCCTGACGCGGATGGTGAGTGTGGCTGTGCGGGGAAGCATTTATCGAGGCTTGCACCAACCAGGGGACTTGCGTCCCCCGCCCGCCAAGCAATGGTGGTGGGGCGCTCAATTTGCGGCGGCACTGGATCTTGTTAAGATGACTCTCAACTGCAAAAAAACGCGTTTCGTCATTTGGATTTCGGATTTCCTCAGACATTCATCATTCGAGTTTCGTCCTTTCCAGCGACAAAGGAGTGTCCATGAGCGACTCGCGGCCATTTGCGCACCTGCATTGCCACACGCATTACAGCCTGCTCGATGGCGCCAACCGCATTCCCGACCTGGTCAAAAAGGCCAAAGACGCGGGGATGAACGCCCTGGCGATCACCGACCACGGGAACCTGTACGGCGCGCTGGAGTTCTACACGAAGGCCAGGGAAGTCGGGATCAACCCGATTCTGGGGTACGAAGCCTATATCGCCCCGGGCCATCGCACGCACAAAGATGCGACACGGATGAAAGAGGCCAGCTTTCATCTGACGCTGCTGGCCAAAAACCGCGAGGGGTTCAAGAACCTCATCAAGTTGGCGTCGTTTGCCTTTCTCGAAGGCTTCTATTACAAGCCGCGCATCGACAAGGAGCTGCTCGAACAGCACCACGAGGGGATCATCTGCCTGTCGGGGTGTGCTGCCGGAGAGTTGTCCTCGATGATTCTCGGCGATCGCAGGGATGAGGCCGAAAATGTCGTCGCCTGGTACCGGAAGCTCTTCGGCGACGATTACTACCTTGAGATCCAGAACGCCGGGCTGGAAATCCAGCGCTTGTGTGCCGAGGGCACGATCGACCTCGCACGGCGGATGGGGATTCCGCTGGTGGCGACGAACGACGCCCATTATCTGAACAAGGAGGACGCGGCGGGGCATGACGTGCTGCTGTGCGTCAACACGCACAGCCTGCGGAGCGACGCGCGGCGGATGAAGATGGAAGGGGACCAGTTTTTCGTCCGCACGCCGGACGAAATGTACGCGGCATTCCCAGGTCTTGAAGACGCGGTCGCCCGGACTCAGGAAATCGCGAATCAGGTGCAGATCGACCTGGACCTCAAGAAGCGGCACTTCCCGGTCTTCGCGCCGCCGTCCGGCAAGACAGACGCCGAATTCCTGCAAGAAAAGTGCCTCGAAGGGCTGAAATGGAGGTACGGCGACAACCCGTCGAAAGAAGTCCTCGACCGGCTGGAATACGAGCTGTCGGTGATCAACCGCATGGGCTTTGCCAGCTATTTTCTTATCGTCTGGGACTTCGCACGGTTCGCCCGCGAGAACGGCATTCCGGCCCTCGCCCGCGGATCGGCGTGCGGGGCAATCGTGGCCTACCTGCTTGGACTCAGCAACGTCTGTCCGCTCAAGTACGATCTGCTCTTCGAGCGATTTCTCGATCCCAACCGGGCCGAGGCGCCTGATATCGACATCGACTTCTGTCGCGACCGCCGCGAGCTGGTTTTGAACTACGTCAAAGAGAAATACGGCGAAGCGAATGTGGCCCAGATCGGGACGTTCGGGACGCTGGGTGCCAAGGCCGTGATCCGTGACGTGGCGCGGGCCCTCGCGGTGCCGCTCGACCGGGCCGACGAAGTCGCCAAGTTCGTCCCCACGGGCCCCAACGTCGAGCTGGCCGACGCGCTTAAGGAAACTCCCGACCTGAAGGCGGCCTACGATCAGGACCTGGTGATCCGCGAGGTCATCGACTACGGGCTGAAGCTCGAAGGGCTGGCCAAGAGCGCGGGCACGCACGCCGCCGGGGTCGTCATCGCGGACGAACCGCTGACGAATTACGTCCCCCTGCAGAAGATCACCGGCAAGGCGGACATCATCACGCAATGGCCGATGGCCGATGTCGAGAAGGCCGGCCTCTTGAAGATGGACTTCCTCGGCCTGCGACACCTGACGATCCTCGACAAGGCCGTACAGAAC
>JBLMWR010000508.1:0-6236 GCA_050257335.1 Deltaproteobacteria bacterium
GTCAGGATCGATTTCCTTCAGAATTCGTGCGGCCGCTTCCTGGACGAGCGGGTCCTCGTGTTTCAGCGCTTTGAGTAGCGCCGGGACCGCGTCCTTCGCCTCCGGCCCCAATTCAGCCGGGAGGTTGGCCGCCACGTGATCAAGGGCAGGCACCGGCTGCTTGCTTCGCGGCTTCGTCGGGATGCATCGCACGAATTGCGTCGCCGGATCCCTCTTTCGCTTCTGACACCGGACGATGGTCTCCCGGCCTGCCCCCAACTCCTTGAACGCATCCGCCAACTCCCCGACGGGACCGACGAACAGGCAATTAAGATCCGGGCGCTGCCTCGTGATCCTGCACCAGGAAGGATCGTTGCGCTCGACAGTGGACAAGTACCAGGAGTGACCGATGAACGTAACCAACAAGGTGAACTGGCGATCCCAGGCGAAGCAGATGGCGTCCTCTCCGGCCACCAGCTTGTCGAGACCCCGCGGGACCTTCCCGTCCAGCTTGATGGAGTGTTTCAGCCGCTTGGGCCAGTCTTTCCCCTGGATTTGTTCAACCAATTCGTAGACTACGACTGCGCGGTCGACGTCCACCCGCTCCACCTTGAGCGCCGCAATCCACGCGTTTTGATGCACCGCCGACAACGTGTACCGCTCCGGGGGATGGTCCGGGCTGTCGATGAAGGCCGCCGCGTGTGGAAGGAAGGCCATGACGGCACCAGCCGCCAACAATGCCGACCCGGTTCTGCGCATCCCAGTACTCCTGACGGCGCTGTCCCGCCTCGCAGGCATTCGACCGCGGAAGCGCGGTTGAATTTCAGCGAATTGTCGCGGGCAGCATCCTATCGTGAATATGACCGGATGAAAAGGACTCGGGTCGCCGGCCGCGTAGCGCTGCCACCGTCAGCCGTTGTCCAGGCAATCGCAGGAGCCAGTCAGAGGTCGCCAGGTCGCGTACCTCGGCCAGGCGGCCCAACGACTTGACGGGGCAAATGTCGGTGTATCATCTTCAAGTCTCTCAGCATTCCCACCAATGTCATCAACGCAATTTTTGACGAGTAACGACGGGATTCGCGCAACCGCACAAACCCTCCGTCATCGAGATTCGTCGCTCCGGTGGACCATTCCCGGTCGCCCTTCCGACTGGTTTGCCGAGTCGGATTGCTCAGCCTTCAACGTCCGCTTCATCGTGGGGGATCCGGCCGCTGTAGAGTCTGGCCATCAGCCACGGCTTCTTCTTCAACAGCTCGACGATGGGTGGCGGCGGAAGGTCCCTGGAAGCGTTGCGCGCCTGGGCGGGCGTCTCCGGCCATTCGAAGGGAAGCTCGACGCAGGTGCCGGGTCCGGACGCGTTCGCGAGCAGCTCCAGCGTCGCGCGCAGCACGGCGCGCTGGCCGTCCGCGTCGTGCGGCCTGCCGAGGGGCCGGCCCATCGGATAGCTGATGCCCGCGAGCCGGGGCACTCCGACGGCGCGGGTCAGGTCGGGGATCATCGACAGCGACACCGTCGCGATGCCGCCCGCCTCCAGGACTCGCTGGACCAGTCCCACGGACCGGCAGCAGAAAGGTCACGCCGGGAACAGCGCCGCCGCATCGACGCGCTCGGCGTGCATGCGCTCGGCGATGGCCGGCGCCGTCTTTTCGACCAGCTCCGCCGGCTCGAGGATGTAGCCCATGATCGAATAGTGCGTGGGCGCGGGACGGCCCACGAAGCCCTCACCAGCAAGCTCGGCCAGCCGGCGCATCGGCAGCACCACGTCCAGGTCGGCCTCGCCGAAGCGTGGGTCGATGTGCATGTGGTATAACCTGACCTCTTTCTCCGTCGTGCCGAGGGGAATCGCGCGGAAGCTCGGGTCGCCCCACCAGGGGTTGCGCCGCTCGCCTTCCTGGTCGAAGGGCCGGTCGTCGTTGCGCGCCACTCCGGCGGTCGAAACGAGCGCCACGGTGCACTCGCGCAGCGGCTTCGCGAGCGGCGTGAATGGGATTACGCCGAATTCCTGCCGCGCGGCCCAGGCCTTCATCACCTGCCGCGACGCGAAGTCAAGGAAACGGTACGAGTCGATGGCCATCGATTCCACCTCAACCGGGCTCACGGCAGCGGGCGGCGGATTTGAAACTGAGAATTCGTCGGATTGCGGACGAGCGTGTCGGTGCTCACCGACCAGACGACCTCGTCGCCGAGACTGGCTTCTGCCGCCCAGGCCGTGGCGCGCGCGAAGGCGTATTGCCAGACCGCGTCGTCTCCGCGCCGGACGGCTTCCAGCAGCAGGATGACTTCGGGATCGGTCCCCATCACGAACGCGAACATCCCGCCATCCTGCAGAGGAGGGTCCGCGCCGTCCGCTTCCTTGAGGTCGTACCGGTAAAGCGGCCGCGGAAGCAATCGCAGCACTTCGTGATTGGCGTCGCCATTGCGCTTCGGCAATCGCGCCGTAAAGCGCTCCGCAATGGCCTTCATCTGCCGGAGGCGGGCAGCCGGGTTCCCGGCAGGCGCCGGCACGTCGGCAACATCCCGGAAGTCCACCCCCGATTTCGCGGGGGACCAGATCACGGCGGTTTTATCGCGCGCCGCGAGCCTGTTCGAGCGGGAGAGCGCGCCAAATTCATGACAGATGTCGTCGTCCCATTGGAAAATGCTGGCCATCGCCGCGGGCCGGCCGTGATCGGTCCAGACGGCCATCAGGGCCGCTCCCGTCTGGAGGCGGACCTGGTTTCGCCAGCGCATGACGACTTGCGGGCGCAGCCGAGTCTTCGCCTCGGCATCGGGCAAAACGTCGTACCAGTCGATCGCCTGCTCCAGGAGTTCCTTGATCTTCGCGAGTTGCTCATCGGCCCCAGTCCCGTCCCCGGTCTCGTCGGAACGCGACGGCCAGGCGGTCAAGAGCGCCACCGAGATTCCCACCAGCACCGTCAGCCAAAGCCGGAATTTCATGGCAAGCCCTTCGCAACCGGAAGCTACTGGCGTTCGTGCGTGGAAACGACCTCGTCCCCAGCGGACCACAGCATCATAAGACAATCTGACTGAACGGTCAAGAAGCAGAACGATCCGGACCGGGACGTTCGTGCGCGAGGCCGCGGCGTTTTTTTCAAACGGAACGGTGCTGCGACCCCCCCGGGGTCGAAATCAACTCACAAAACGCTTGTCCGGGGGAGTCGCGTCGCTCAACCCCCGGCTAATCGCTGCGACCCCTGATCGGGGTCGATGCGCCGCCGCGTCCAGCCGCTCCATCCATGACTGAACCTGCAAGGCGTCGGCGTATGTCGCGCCGGCGGGCACGGGCTGCTCGCCGCGAACGGCGCGGCAGAAACAACGCAGCTCTTCCGCCATCATTCCCGTTGCGCCGGAAGCCCCTGCGCGAATTTCCAGCGCCAGCGGCCACTCCGCCTGCGTGCCCCACACTTCCAGCGGGCGCGGGTTGGGGTTGATCCGCGCCGACCAGCCGTTCCCGAAAACTTCCGTCCGATCAAACCCCCGTGGCGGCATTCCGGCCGGCGTCAGATAGGAGGCGGCAAAAGACGCCACGGCGCCCTGTGCCCACTTGAGCTGCGCCAGCGCCAGATCGACCTCTCCCTCCGACGTGCGATGATACTGCGCGCTGAAATGCACCGGCTCGGCACGATCAAGCAGCACCTGGACGGCGTAAAGATCGTGAACCATCGTGGCATGCAGCGGATTCTCACCGGGAAACTGCCTGACGATGCTCGCCGGCCGATGCCTCACGCAGTCGATATACGAGATCGGCCCGCGCTTCTGCACCTCTTCGCGCAACTGCTGGAATTCGCTGTTGAAGAGGACGATATGCCCCAGCATGAGATTGCTCGAATCGGGGCGCACGAGCGGTGTGAGGCTGCGGGCCTCGTCGAGGTTGTCGGCAACCGGCTTCTCGAGCAGAACCGTTTTGCCGGCCTGCAGCAGCGCCTTCGTCACCGGGACGTGCCCGGCCGTCGTACACGCCACGACCCACGCCTCGGCGCTCGATTCACGAATGGCCTCCTCCAGATTCGTCCATCCCGGCACGCCGGGCAGCTCGGCGGCCAGCGCATCGAGGCTCGCCTGCCGCCGGGCCACCACCCCCACCAATTCGGCTTCCGCCAAGCCAGCCAGGGTCAAGGCATGCTGCCGCCCGAACCGCCCCAACCCGACGACGCCGATTTTGACTGGTTCAGGATTCATGGCGTGGGAAGTTCGCCGTCATGTGAATAGTGCCTCGATCGGCCAGCCGTCGGCGAGCCGCCAGGGGCGCCCCGTGCGGTCGTGGACTTCGGCATGTGGGTCGAGGCCGAATCGCCAGTAAATCGTGGCGGCAAGGTCGGCCGGTGTCATGGGCTGAGTGGCGGGGTAGGCGCCGATTCTGTCGCTCGATCCGAAAATGCTCCCACCGGAGATGCCGCCCCCGGCCAGGAGCACGCTGTAGCAATCGGGCCAGTGATCGCGTCCTGCCGAGGCATTGATTTTCGGCGTACGCCCGAATTCGCCCGTCGCCACGATCAGCGTGGATTCCAGCAGCCCGCGCTCGTCGAGGTCTTCGATGAGCGCCGCCAATGCGCGGTCGGCAGGGGGGAGGAGGTGCTTTTTGTGCTGATTAAAGTTGTCGGAATGCGAATCCCAGTTCTGACCCTGCTGGCGGAAATCGTAAATGTTGACGAAGGGAACGCCCGCTTCGACCAGCCGCCTCGCGAGCAACAGATTCTGCCCGCGCAGGTTGCGGCCGTAACCGTGCTCGGCGCCGTTTGTCGAGCCCGGCTGGTATTCGGCATACAGGCCGTATCGCGCGCGGACGCGGGGATCCTCCTGCTCGATGTCCAGCGCCTGCCGGACCGCCTCTGAGCCAAGCAGATCGTAGGCGCGCGCATACAGCGAATCCAGCTCCAGCGCCGGACGTGATGACCGACCCGCTGCGGCGGTCCCTTCGACCTGGCCCAGCAATCGCTTGCGCTCGTCGATCCGCCGCGCGCTCAGTTCAGGAGGCGTCTGCAGCATTTCGGCATCGTACCGCAGCTTCTGCGGGTCGCCCGTGATCCGGAACGGATCGTAGGCCGAGCCGAGAAACCCGCCCCCCTGGCACGGCGTGGGGACAACGTTGTGGAAAACCCATGGCAGCGCCGCATGGCAGACCTGCAGCCGCCGGTCGCGCCACTGATGACTCAGTGTCGCTCCGTGACACGGGAAAAACTGCGGGATCGGGGCGAATTCTTCGCGATCGCCCTGCGGCGACTGCCGGCCGGTCAGCACCTCGGTTGACGCCGAGTCATGCAGCCGGTTGCCGTGGTGCATGCTGCGGATCACCGCCACCTTGTGCATGACTTGAGCGAGGTGGGGCAGGTGCTCGCTGATCTGCAGGCCGGGCACGGTCGTCGGGATCGGTTTGAATTCGCCGCGCACCTCGAGCGGCGCATCGGGCTTCATATCGACCGTATCGAGGTGGCTGGGACCGCCGTAATAGAAGACGACGATGCACGCGCGAATCGGCCGTCGCGCGGCGGGGGTGGCCGGCGCCGCGAAGGCCCGCGACAGTTGCGGCAGCCAGCCGGCCAGGCCCAGGCCCGTCGGGCACGCAATGCCCGAGCGCAACCATTGACGTCGGCTCGAGCGCGGCAATTCCGGCGTGTCCGATCCATCCGCCATGACAACCTCGTCGCATCAATATTGACCGACTCGTTTTCGAGAATAGCGAAGCGGGGCGGCGGCGTCCAGACGGAGGCACCCGCTTGTCTGTCTGGGGCGGGGCGGGGCGGCGAGGTCGTCGAAATGGACGATCAGGGGATTCCGCATTTCAGGCGCGACGTTGCCGGCCCGGCAGGCGGAAGCGGCAGGATGATGATTGCTGCACGACAGGGGGGAACCCTGCACAGGGCGCCCAGGCAGGTCGCGCCTGCCGGGTGGGACCTACTTTAACTGTTTCCACAAGAACGTATACGCCAGGGCCGACATGAACGCCGCCTGTTTGTTGTCGGCGGCGCCGCCATGGCCTCCTTCGATATTTTCGTAGTACAGCACGTCATGCTTCTGGTCCTTCATCCGGGCGACCATTTTTCGCGCGTGTCCCGGATGCACCCGGTCGTCGCGCGTCGAAGTCGTGAACAGGGTGCGGGGGTACTTCACGTCGCGGCGGACGTTGTGGTAGGGGGAAAACGTGCGGATGAACTCCCATTCATCGGGGACTTCGGGATCGCCGTATTCCGCCCGCCAGCTCGCCCCGGCGAGCAGCTTGTGGTAGCGCTGCATATCAAGCAGCGGCACCTGGCAGACGA
>JBLMWR010000509.1:0-2574 GCA_050257335.1 Deltaproteobacteria bacterium
GACGAGGATGACGGCAAACGACGCAGTAAATTTAAGTTGTCTCGGCATGAGAGGCCCCGGCGGAAGAAGGGTTTCGTAGGACCGCCATTATGCCGCTGCGGAAAACCGGTGTCCACGACTCCGCCTTCGGTGGACGATCAATGGCTTTGTTCGACGTTGATCGTTCGTTCAGGTCCCGCCCGAGCACCGCTCCGCGCGATGGTGCCCGTGGGACTTACTTCGGATCGCGCGAGTCCGAATCGAAGAGCACTGTGCCGAACTTTGCCATGTCGGCGGGGTGCAGGACATGCGCGGGGGCTTCGCCGCCAAGTGGAATTCCAACAGACCACGCGGCCAGTTCCGAGCAGTAGAATTTCCCTTCTTCCGGGAAACCCAGAGTCCCCATCAAATCGTACGGTGCTCCGATCCGGGAGCGGGCTCTCGCCAGGGCCTGGCGGCCTGAATCCGCGTCGGTCTCCGCCGGCCGGATGAGGAGCACTCGGTCCGCGCCCTGGAGGAATCTGTGCAGCGGCACAACACGGACTGTCGGTGAGACGGCTTCGACGACTTCGCCATGCGTTGCGTCGAGAATTCCGACGTGCGACAGCTCGGCGTTTCCCGCGATGGCCACCAGATGATCGGCGGAATTGTAGCCGCGAATTACGAGCCAGTCGCCGTCCTTTCCCGCCTGCACGATTCTTTTCTGCCATGCCCGCGTCTGAGTTTCAGCCGACGGCCCGGACTGCCGATATACCGGGCGCAGCCCGGCACAACCGGTCAAGGCGAGCGACACGAACAGGACGACTAAAATGTGGAACGACACCGGGGAAGTGTGAGAGAAGAGGGTGGCCCCCTGCAGGCGGACGCTGGATCGAGACGTGGCGGCGAAATCTAGCAGAAATCGTTAACCGCGCGAAGAACGCCTCACCCGGTGCGCGCCGTTCGGGGCGGCTCGTATGCTTTAAGGTTGGCGGCACTGGATCATTGCCCGGGACGTGTCGATAACGGACAATCCGTCCTCAATCACCTGATCGCCGTCTCTGTGCTGGTTGAAGCGAGGAATCAGAAAATGGATGTAAAAACGCGTGCCCTCTGCTTTGTGTACACGGTTATGCTCGTCGGCGTCGCACTCGCCGAAGAGCGGCAGCAGAACTTTGACCAGGATCCGCAGTGGGACGGGTTCAACAACCGCGCGGCGACTCCCCCGCCGCGCGAAGTGCGCCAGGATTTCGGCTACAGCGGGACGCGGCATGCCGGGGGAGACGCGGCTGGCGAGATCGGCGGCTTCCTCACCCCCGCGGCCGAGCCGGCGTATTACGCGAGGAAAATCGACACGGCCACCTTCGACGACCGGCTGACTGTTTCGGGCAAGCTGGCCTGCACCGGGCAGCAGTTTCATGTTCTGGTGGGGTTCTTCAATTCCGAAACCCTCAACGAATGGCGGGTGCCGAATTCAATCGTGCTGCGCCTGTACGGTCGCGGCGACGTTTTCTACGCCTACGTTGAATACTGCACCGGCCGCTGGCGCGCCGGGGGAGACAATCCGGGGGGATTCGCGACGGTCGTTGATCCGGCAAGCGGAAAGAGACAACTGCGCGGTTTCGCTTCACGCGGCAAAACGCACCGCTGGTCGCTTGTCTACGACCCGGCGGGAAACGGCGCAAGGGGAAGTATCGCTGCCACGATCGACGGCGAAACCGCCGTCTGCCATCTCGACGACGGACATCGGCAGGATGGCGCGAAATTCAACCGCTGCGGCTTGCTGAACATCCCCAAGCATTTTGACACGGGGGGCGAAGTGTGGCTCGACGATCTCACGATCAATGGTCAGACCGAGACGTTTTCGCGCGACCCGGGGTGGGATGCCCGCGGAAATCGCCGCACGTACGTGACCGAATACGTTCGGCCGCGGTTTGATTTCGGCTTCAGCAACACGCAGTTTGCGGGTGGGAAGCGGCGCGGCGAACTCGGCGGCATCGTCTTTCGCGGCGACAACCGATACACCGACCGCCTGGCCTATTACGGAGATCGCCTTGAGCCGCTCACAGTCGACAAGCCGCTGCGAGCGTCGGGCAAGATCAGCCTGCGGCGAGGAGTGAGTGACAGCACGTCGCTGATCGGGTTCTATCACTCGCGCGACAGCGTCGCCGTTTCCGACGACCAGTCGGCGGGATTCCCGATCAACTTTCTGGGAGCTGCGATTGAAGGCCCAAGCCGGGAGGGCTTCTTCTTCTATCCGGCGTACCGCATTCCGCACGGCGCAGCTTTTGGGAAAGGCGACCTCCCCCGGATCCTTCCGGACGGCCGACCGGGCTCCTGGACTCTCGCATACAACCCGCCAACCGCCGGTGGAGCAGGCCGGCTGAACGTCACTCTCGACGGAAAATCGGCCGCCATCGAGGTACGCGCCGACCAGCGTCGCGATGCCCGCTTCGACCGCTTCGGGATCGTCACCACCTGGATCGACGGAAACGCCCAGCACGTCTACTTCGACGATCTGAGCTACACGTTCCGCCAGGAGTGATTGGGCCGCTGAACGCCGAGCCGGATCGTTTGTGATTTGCGAGCGTTCATTCGCGCTCCCAGTGCAGGCAC
>JBLMWR010000510.1:0-7436 GCA_050257335.1 Deltaproteobacteria bacterium
AAACCGTTGAACGGGGAAGGCGGGAAGGTACAATAGGAGTCTCTCGGGGCGCTTAACTCAGCGGTAGAGTGCCACCTTCACACGGTGGAAGTCACAGGTTCAAGTCCTGTAGCGCCCACCACCGGAACATCACCGAACCGGGGCCTCCCTTCACGGAGGGCCCCGGTTCTTGCATCTCGTGACGGTCTCGCTTGAAGAAAAACTGTAAAATAGGGAAGCATGTTCCCGTTAAATTATAGAAGCCTTGCTGCCGATAGGATTTCCCTGGGAATTCGCTTCAATCCAAGGGAGGGCCTTCCGCTATCCGTCTGCTCTTTCTGAACTACGAGTTTCCGCCTGTCGGGGGCGGTGCGGCCAATGCATCGTTGGCGACAGCACGGGAACTCGTCACCCTGGGACATTCCGTCGACTTCCTGACGACGGCGACCCCTGGCGCTGCTGAAGATGCGGAAATCGAGGGTGTTCGTGTGTATCGGGTACGTTCCCACCGTCGCGGCGTGCACGAGGTCGGACTGCCAGGAGCGTTAAGCTTCGTATTCGCCGCAGCCGCGCGATTGCCGGCAATTGCCCGACGGGTGTCTTATGACGTCTACCACTATTACTTCAGCCTCCCCACAGGGGTGCTGAGCCTCCTCCCTGGACGACATCAGCGCCGGCCGTACGTGATTTCGCTGCGAGGATCGGACGTTCCTGGTTACGACCCGAAGCTTGCACGCTACCACAGCGCAATGCTTCCGATCACGCGTCGAATCTGGCGCGGCGCCCATCGGGTAGTGGCCAACAGTCACGCTCTGCGCATCCTCGCCCTGGGGTCGGCGCCTGATATGACGATCGACGTTATATTGAATGGCGCAGACCTGTCCCCCAGGAATGGAACACGCGGCGGCGGCTCCGGGCTGCGCGTCCTCGCCGTCAGCCGTCTGATCGCGCGGAAGGGCCTCGACGTGCTGATCAATGCGATCGGCAGATTGCGCGCCGAGCCCTTGTCTCTCGATATCGCCGGCGACGGTCCAGAACGCAAACTTCTGGAACAGCTCGCACGATCCTGCGGGGTCGCAGACCGGGTCCGTTTCCACGGATTCATGGATCGCCCGGCCCTGGCATCGCTTTACGAGCAGGCCGACATTTTCGTGCTCGCGTCGCTGACCGAATCCTGCAGCATGGCCTTGCTCGAGGCGATGGGCTGGGGACTGCCGATCATAGCAACCAGGGTGGGTGGAACGTCTGAACTCATCGATCACGGCTCCAATGGCCTGCTGATCCGCGCCGGTGACGTGGACGAACTTACGACGGCCGTTCGGGAGCTGGCCCATGATGCCGCCCGGCGCGAGCGATTCACGGTTGCGAATCGGGCGCTCGCGCGGGATCGTTTCTCTTGGCGCTCCGTCGCCGAAGCGTATCAAGGAATATTTCAGGACGCGGTGGAGCGATGGCAGCCGGAAAGCCGGCGTCATGGCCCAGCGGCGAGCAAAACCCGGCTGTCCCCTGGCCCGTGGAAGCGATGAACATCGCGGACCAATTCTACATCGCTGCAGGGCTGGTCGCTGCGATGCGCTCCCAATGGTGGTCCTCCGAGAAAATCCGGAAGCACCAGGAAGCCGCATTGGTGCGGATCATGCGTCATGCGGTAACCCGGGTGCCGTTCTATCGGCGGCTGAATCTTCCCGTGGACGCCATCGGCAGCACAGCGGATCTGCGACGGTTCCCAGTGATAGGGAAGCGTGACGTGCAACGCCAACCGGAGGCCTTCATTGCGGATGGGCTCGCCACGCCGGACCTGCACGCTTCGCGCACCTCTGGCAGCTCAGGTCGTCCCACCACAACTTACTTCGATCGCAACGCCTGGTTGCTCGGAAAATACATCCTCAAAATGCGCAGGGTTGCGACCACGTGCGGTCTGCCCGTTATGCGCCGCGTGATGATCGTGAGTGATCAACCCCCCGAACGGCTGGTCGCGGCGGCAACGGACGGCCCCTCGGGGCTTGGCGTGTTTTTTCGACGGCGATATCTGTCGATCCACACCCCGGTCGGGGACCACTTGACCGAGCTCGCTCGCTATCGGCCACACATGATCTATGCGTTTCCTTCGTACCTGCTCGATCTCGTCACGACCGCCGAGCGATGCAACGTGCAATTGCCGAAGGTCGAGGTTCTGTACACAAGTTCCGAAGTCCTTACCGTTGGGGCCCGCACCCGCATAGAGACGGCCTTTGCCGGGAAGGTGTGCGACGTTTATGGGAGTACGGAGTTCAAGGAAGTCGCCTGGCAGTGTCACGCCGGGCGACACCACCTCAATTTCGAAAACGTGTACGTCGAACCGCAGGACCCGGGATCCTGCGCACCGATCATCCTGACCTCGCTCTGCAATGTTGCCATGCCGCTGCTCCGCTTCGATATCGGCGACCGTGCCGTTTTCGGTTTTGACGTCTGCCCCTGCGGTCGCCGCTCCCCTCACATGGGCGAGATCGCGGGCCGGGAAGGGGACATGATCACGCTGCCGAGCGGGCGGCGACTGTCGCCATATCTTCTGACGACGGTCATTGAATCCGAGGAATCGATCCTGCAATACCGCATCGTCCAGACGGACCCGAATGCGTTCCGCATCGATGCCGTCGTGCGGTCGCCCGGCCAGTCCGCCCGGTGGCAGGGTCCTCTGTGCGCGGAGCTCATGCGAAGGGCTGCCGAGCCTGTCGACTTCATGGTGCGGGAAGTCGACCACCTGGTGCGCGCACCGAGCGGCAAGCGCTCCGTCTTTGTCCGGCACACCCCGGTCCCGGCCGATCCGGACCTCTGAAACATGTGCGGAATCGCCGGAATCTGGCATCGCGATGGCCGACCCGTGGAGCCCCGCGCGCTCGAATCGATGGTCGAGACACTCGTCCATCGCGGGCCGGACGGCGCCGGGGCGTATGTCTCGGGAGGGATCGGCCTTGGCCACCGGCGGCTCAAGGTGATCGATCTTTCGGATGCCGCCGCTCAACCGATCTGGCTGCCGGACCGATCACTTTACATGGTCTACAACGGTGAGGTACACAACTACCTCGAACTCGCCACGGATCTGGGGGCGGCAGGTGCGGGGTTGCGGACATGCAACGATGCCGAGGTTGTACTGTGGGCCTACCGGATCTGGGGCGAGGAGTGCTTTCCGCGCTTCAACGGGATGTGGGCCGCCGCGTTCTGGCAGCCCGCCGATGCGCGACTCGTGCTGTCCCGGGATCGCTTCGGCATCAAGCCGCTGGTCTACTCCGTTCGGGGGGCACGCATCGCATTCGCGTCGGAGCCCAAGGCCCTGCTTGCCGCCTTCCCCGAGGAGCGCCGTCCCGATCGGCAGCTGGTACATGATTTCGTGGCCGGGGGCGTACCCGACAGCGACGATCACACGTTCTTCGAAAACATCCGCTCCGTGCCGCCCGGACAGTCGCTCCGCATAGGCCCGACGCACGAGACGACACGCCGGTACTGGAACTTCCAGCCCGGGCAGGAAGTCATGCGGCCCGACGCGCCGGAGGCCTTTCTGACGCTGCTCCAGGATGCGGTGAGTGTGCGCCTTCGAAGCGACGTGCCGGTCGGCGTAGCGCTCAGCGGCGGCCTGGACTCGAGCGCGGTGGCTCGCCTTGCCGCGGACGCAAACCACCAGCCCCTGCAATGCTTCTCTTTGCGGTATCCCTCGGCGTCTCTGGACGAGAGCGCGTATGCCCGCCTGGTCGCCGACGATCCCGCACGCTACCGGATCCACTGGGTGACACCCTCCGCAGAGGATCTGGTTGCGACGACTGCAGCTATTGTCTGGCACCACGACGCGCCGACGCCCATTCGGGGTCGCTACCCGCAGTGGCACGTCCTCCGCGAAGCGGGGAAGCACGTCACCGTCGTTCTCGGCGGGCAGGGCGCCGATGAGTTATTGGGCGGCTATCCTCGATTTGTGCTGCCCTACGCGCTCGATCGTCTCGATCCCCATCTTGCGTGCGCACGCTCGAAGTGGGCGCTGGCCCGTGAGCTCGTGGAGCTCGGCCGGGTGTCGACCGGCATCCACCGGCTGCTGCCGCGGCTCGTGCTCGCGGCGATCGCCGGGCGACTCGGGGTGTATCGGGGCAAGCGCGCGCTCGCGTTCGACGGCCCGATACGGAATCTGCCCATCCTGCATCATCGATTCGTCGGCGTACCGGTCGGGCGCACGATCGAGCGCCCTTATCGCAGCAGGCTGAACAACGCACTGTGGAACGAACTGCGATCGGCCGGGTTGCCGGAGCTCCTGCATTCCGAGGACGCCATCGGCATGGCCTTCTCGCTCGAATCCCGACTACCGTTTCTCGACCACCGCGTCGTCGAGTTCTGCTTCTCGCTCGCTTATGACGAAAAGATCGGCGAGGGCTGGACAAAGTTGCTTCTGCGGCGCGCCACCAGCCGCACGGTGCCGGAGCCGGTCCGCCTCAGACGCCGCAAGCTGGGCTTCCCGGGAGACTACGCGGCCTGGCTCGCCGGTGGGGGGAGCTTCGAGTCTGTGAGGAACATCCTTCTCGATCACACCACGCTGGAACGCGGCTGGCTGGATCGCGCCTGGCTCCGGCATCGGCTGGCCGGGCCGAGACGGCAGGCGCAACGCTGGGTGCGACGACACCCGCAGCAGGTATGGACGCTGCTGACCCTGGAGCTCTGGTGCAGGCTGTTTTTGGACAACGATCGCGGGATGCGGCCCGCCGCGCCTGCCGACCTGCGGGGTGCATGCCAACCCCTTGCCAAGGGCTCCGCCGGGGGCCTGGCTTGACTCGGCGAAACGGGAAGGTCCGGGAAGCCATCATGTCCACGGAGTTCAACCAGCTTCTCGATCGACTGGAGCAGGATGGCAAGGCGGTCGCCAAAGCCACGTATCGCGGGCCGCTCATCCGTGCCGCGAAATGGTGGCGCAAGGTCCTGCGCCGCACCTGCTTCATCGGCGTGACCGGAAGCGCCGGGAAGACCACGGCCAAGGATCTTCTGCACGCCGCACTTGCCAGCCGCTATCGATGCGGGAAGAACACGGATACCAACAATCAGCTGTATAGCATCGCACGAACGCTCGTATCGATCGGACCCGGGACGCGATTCTGCGTGCAGGAAATCGGCGCGAGCGAACCTGGAGGGCTGGATCCGATGTTGAAGTTGCTCGAGCCGAAGGTTGGAATCGTCACGAACGTCGGGACCGACCATTTCACGGCGTTTCGCACCCGCGAGGCCGTAGCGGCGGAAAAATCTCGGCTCATCGCCAGTCTCCCCGTGGATGGCATCGCCGTACTCAACGCCGACGACGATCTCGTCGCGGCGATGGCTCGGAATTGCCGGGCACGCGTGGTTACCTACGGTCTGCACGGCGACGCCTCGTATCGGGCCGACCTGGTGACAGCGCGCTGGCCGGATCGATTGAGCATGAGAATCCGCCACGGCGGCGACTGCGCACAGGTCGAGACACTCCTGCATGGACGGCATCACGCGGGCAATGTGCTCGCCGCAGTCGCCACGGCCTGTTCCCTGGGGATCCCCCTCGACGACGCGGCACGGGCCGTGGGCCGCCACAAACCTCTGCTCGGGCGCATGAGCGTTCATTCGAGTGCGCGAGGGATCACGTTCATCCGCGACGATTGGAAGGCCCCTCACTGGTCGTTGTTCTCCGCGTTCGATTTCATCGCGGAGGCGCGGGCGCCACGCAAGCTGATCGTGATCGGAACGATCTCGGACTACGGTGGGACCTCCTCCGCTCATTATCGGAGAAGCGTCGCGCGCGCTTTGGAAACCGCCGACCACGTGATACTCATCGGCTCGCGCGCCGCTTCGCTGGCAAGCCGATGGGGTGCCGCAGCCGATGGACGGCTGGCCGCCTTCGACACCGTGCGGGATGCCGCGGCATGGCTCGACAGCTTCGCGCGACGGGGGGATCTGGTCCTCCTCAAGGGATCGATTCCTGCCGATCACCTCGCGCGCCTCGCGCTCGCCATGGATCGGGAGGTGGGTTGCTGGAGAAACCGCTGCGGCCGGCACATTTTCTGTGATCATTGTCGTCTGCTGGGAGAGGCGGCACCGCCATGAGCAAGCCATCCTCCGAAGCAACCGAACAAACCTCCCCCTGGCGACTTTTTTCGCAGCGTCTCCTCGGGCGACTCCGCCACGGGCTTCTGGTCCAGGAAGTTCTGGACAGGCTCGCGCGAGCCGGTCTCGTCATCTACCCCTACTACATCGTTTTGGAGCCCCTTCCTGACGAGACGCCGCCCGCGCTTCCCCCGCGCTGCACGGTGCGGTCCCTGGTCGCCGGGGATGCCGCCGAAATGGCGCGCATCTCGGTGCGACCGGGCAGCGAGGAGGCGATCGTTGCCCGCATGGCGCAAGCGGCGAGCTTGGGGATCTTTTACGATGGGCATCTGGCCGGTTACAGCTGGACCAGCCTGCAGAGGTTGCCGATTCCAGGCAGTTTCGGGCAGGCGCTGTTCGGACTGGAGCCGAACGAAGCCTACCTCTTCGATATCTACGTGGCCCCCCCCTACCGCGGCATGCGGCTGGCCGGGCTGCTCCGATACGCTCTGCAACACGAACTGGCCCGACTCGGCCGCCGGCGCTTTTACAGCGTAACACTTGCCTTCAACCGGTCCTCACGACGCTTCAAGTCGCGGTTGGGCGCCAGTGAGCACGAGCTCAGGATCTACGTGCACCTGCGGAAAGGTTCGTTCTCCGGTCTGGACCTGCGGCTCTGGCGTCGAGAGCCGCATCTCAAGTCGCCGCGCCTGCAGCGCGTCTTGCCGGCAGCCAAGGATCCATCCGATGCATGAACGGCTGCGCATTACGGACGGTCTCGCGCAGATCCCGGAATCCGGCTGGCAGGAGCTCGCTTTCGGACACCCCGCCATGAGGCTCGAGGTGCTGAAGGCGATTGAGCATTCGGCTCACCGACAGCTGAACCTGCAGACCTTCCTGCTCGAGAACGACGCGGGGCTTGCGGCGGCGGCGATCTGCGCGTCGGTAACCGCGCCCGATTCCCATAACGCGCTCGATTCCCTGCTCTTCGGCCGGGGAAAGAGAGCCGCCCGGATATTGGCGGTCTCGACGCGGCCGGTCCTTCTGTTCTCCCCACCTCTCGGCAATGAGGCCCCCGTCCTCCTTAGGAAGTCCAATCCCGGCGAGCGGCGCCGGCTTCTCAACAGGATTCTCGATGGCATCGAGGCGCATGCGGCCGAACGCAAGCTCGGGATATCATTCCTCGGGGTCACCGGCGACGAGGAGATGCTGACGGAAGCGCTCCGCGACCGAAGGTACCTCGAGACGGAAATCCAGGCGATGACCCGTCTCGACGTCGAATGGCGTGATTTCGAGGGTTACGTCGACTATCTGCGCCGACGAAGCAAGTCCGCCGCTGATACCGCGCGCAGGGAACGCAACCGGAATCGCGACGGCGGCGTTCAAATCCGGTTGGT
>JBLMWR010000511.1:0-3269 GCA_050257335.1 Deltaproteobacteria bacterium
CACGATTTGCGACAGGTGCTGGTTCTTCCCGCGAAACCGTCGTCGATCACGCTCTCGATCCGCTGGCCCTCAGGCCGGGAAGTGTCGATTCCCGGTGTGCTCCCCGGCAGCCGGCTCCGACTCATTGAGCCGTGAGGTTTGCCGACATCGCCGGCGAACACCCCAGAATTCTCATTTATCCTGTATCGGCGCGAAGTATGGCTGCCGGCCTTCGATCAGTATCAGCCGGGTGTCCGCCGGAATCGCGGTCCAGCGATCCATTCTCCCACCAGGCCAGCGAACCTCCAGCTCGGCGACCTCAGTGGCCGGGCCGATCCCCACGATTTGCCGCCGCTCGTTTGTCGCGCAGTACCCGTCGCCGCCACAGACCCCGAGAATCTGCCTCGAACCGGCATAACTGACCGCGATGCGCGCGCCGATCGCATCGCGATTGGACTCGGATCCGTGGAGTTCCAGCACCAGCCGGTGACCGACCGGTTCCGTTTCATTGTGCAGCAGAGCCGTGGGCCGGTCGTGGTAGACGACGACCAGATCGGGCCTGCCGTCGCGGTCCCAGTCCAGACGGGCCACACCGTGCCCGAGATGTTCGCCCGCGAAGAATTCCCCGCTCGTGCGGGAGATGTCCGCAAACCGGCCCTCGCCCAGGTTGTACAACAGTTGCGACGGCATCTTCCAGGGAATGCCCTCGTCGCGGCGGTCTTCGAGATGACCATTGGTCAGGAACAGTTCGAGTCGACCGTCCAGGTCGACGTCAATTGCCTGGGTTCCCCAGCCGAGCATGGAGCGTGTGGGTTCGGCGAGCCGCGCACAGACCGAGGCATCCTCGAACAGGAGGTCGCCGCGGTTCAGGTACAGCGTGTCCGCCTCCCGGTAGAAATTCGTGACATAGAGATCCAGTCGGCCGTCGCCGTCGAGGTCTGCACAAGCGATGCCCATCGAGGCTTGAGAATTGCCGTCGCCTCGCAGCGATGATCCGGATGTGAGGCCTCTTTCAGCGAACTTCAGGCCGTTTCCCGCCTGCACGCCCAGATTCTGGAACAGGAAGTTCGGAGTTCCGTCATTCGCGACATACACGTCGGGCCAGCCGTCGTCGTCCAGGTCGGCGACAATCACCCCCAGGCCGCGCCCGTCGGGAGCGAGCATGCCGCTGGCATGCGTCGCGTCGTCGAAAATACCGTCACCACGACTCATGTAGAGAACGTCCTGCTCGGCTTCGAATGTATGCGGATGGCATGTCGTCAGAGCACCAGATTCCTTCCGGCATACCCGGACCGGGTCGCGCACATAGTTCGCCACGTACATGTCGAGATTGCCGTCCCGGTCGAGATCGCCCCAGGCCAGGCTTGTACTGTAGTGCCTTCCGCCGACTCCGCTGGCGCTTGTGACATCGGTGAACGTGCCATCGCCGTTGTTGCGGTAGAGCACGTTGGTCCCATAATTGGCGACCGCCAGATCGGGGAAACCGTCGTTGTTAAAATCCCCAGCCGCGCACCCCTGGCCGTACTGGTTCTCCGCGATGGCCGCGTTTGCGGTGACTTCGGCAAACGCTCCCTTCCCCAGGTTGCGAAACAGGCGGTCGGTGTGCGTGAAGTCGGCTGGATCGGAGGGGATCCGGCAGCCCTGCGGGAAATAGAGGTCGGACCAGCCGTCGCCGTCGAAGTCGAGCACGGCGACGCCCCCGCCGGTGGTTTCCGTCAGATACCCCTGTCCGCTCTGGCCATTGAAGTATTGGTACAGCAGCCCCACTTCGCCGTGGCAGTCGACAAGCAGGATGCCAGGCGCGGGACGATTGCCGGTGCGGGCTGCGTGGATGCGCGCCGCCAGGCCGCCGGCGTTCGCCGCGAGTTCGTAAGCGGCTTCCGAATCGGAGCCATCCTGGAGAGCGCGAGCGACTTCGCGGGCGCTGGCGCTCTCGCGCCCTTGAACCGCGCGGGCATGGCTCTCTCGCGCCGCCGCGGAGTCAGGATTCCACGTCAGGGCCTGCTCGAAATATGCAACGGCTTCTGAATACCGGTTCAGCTTCATGAGCAGTGTGCCGATTTCCAGGATCAGAGAAAACGGGGTGCCTGATCCGCTCCGATGCCGGCTCGAAAATCGGACCATCTTCGTCCGCAGTTCCTCGAGCAATTCCACGCGTTCGAAATACGGTGCGGCGGCGTCTGTCTCGCCGCCGCGCTCCAGCGCCAGCGCCAGCTTATAGTTGGCAGCCAGGTCGTCGGGGTCCAGGGCTACGGCCCGGCGGAGGTGAACCGCGGCCCGCTTCCAGTCGCTCGAGGCGAACGAGTACAGGCCGAGGCTTTTGCAGAGGCACGGCGGCGAGGTGCGGCTGGCCGGCGCTCGCGCCAGCGCGTCCCGCGCTCCGTTCAGATCCCCCCGTCCCAGCAGTGCTTCGGCCAGATACGCGCGAACCCGCACGTCATCGGGACGCATTCGCAGCACGCGCTCGAGCAACTGCGCCGCCTCGCCATAGCGCTCATCCCGCATCTCGTATCGCGCCAGCGCGACGTGGCTGTCGAGATCGGCGGGATCGGCGGCGATAAATTTTTGGATCAGCGGGATCGTTTCATCCCTGTTGACTGGTATGCCCGCGACATAAACGATCTGGTACAGTTCATCGAGCGTCCACGGGCGGAACCTGCGCAGGGCATCCAGTTCCCGCAGGATCTCATGCGGCCGCAATTGCAGAACGTACAGCTTCAGCAACTCCTCATGTGGTTCCAGAGAGTCGGGCTTCAGGTCGATCGACTTGAGAAAGGCTGTCTCAGCTTCGCGCGCGCGGCCCGCTTGCAGCAGCAACGCGCCCTGCAGAAATCGCGCCGTTCCCCCGTCTTGCGGCGGATCGTCGGGAACGCGGCTCAAGAACCCGACGGCGGCGGTTAAATCTCCTGCTTCGAATGCCAACTGCCCCCGAAAAAAAAGCGCCGTCCGCTCGGACGGATTGCGTTTGAGTACCCGGTCAAACAGCACCCGGGCGGCTTCGCGGTCGCCCCGGACCGACAGCCGCACGGCTTGCCGCAAAAGCTCGGCCTCGGTCGGCCTCCCCAGCCAGTGCCAGCCCACTGCGCCCGCCGACGCGAGAGCGGACAAAAGCAGCCCCCATGCCATCCAACGGCGTTTAACCCGCCAGTGCCGCACAAATCTCTCCAGGCATCATGACGAGAGGCGCGCCTTGATTTCCGGCGTTTCCGACGAGCCAGCATCCCGGCCGACATCGGACCGGCGTATGAGCGGCGGCCTTTCTACGCACACTACCAGTCTGCCATCGGTGC
>JBLMWR010000512.1:0-3743 GCA_050257335.1 Deltaproteobacteria bacterium
CGAGCAATGCCTGCAGCAATTCGAATTGTGCCGGCTCCAGCGGATAGCGCACGACGCGGTAGTCGCGGCGCGTAACGGCCACATGCGCGGCTCCCGGTTCGGGAATCGCCGGCCGGTCACCGCGCCGGATCGCCGTGAAATAATCGTTGACCGGGTAGCTCAGCGTCACCAGCCGCAGGCACGGGACGCAGATCAGCCGCGCCTCGGGCCAGCGGTCGCGGGGAATCGCCTGCAGGCGCCGGGCGTCGAGGAGCGGCTCTCCTTCGGCTCCCGGTCCGTCGAAAACTTCGTTGACGACCCGTTCCAGCCGCGCCAGGTCGATCATGAATTCGGGCCAGCCGGCCGCGGCTCCTGTCGAATTGATCTCGCCTGGCCGCGTCTGTTCCAGATAATCGGGGAATTTCGTTCCCAGCCGGCCCAGCGTATAGCTCTGCGAGGGATGGGCCTGAAGATAAGCCACGGCGAAGGCGTCGAAGATTTCGCTTCCCAGCGCCGCCGCCAGGACCGAGTACTCCTCCCGCAGGCATTCCAGCAGGCGGGCGAAGTAGGCGTGATTGTAAATCTGCAGCCGCTCGATTGCCGTCAGGGCCCGCGACCGGTTCACGATGCGCCCGGCCTGATCCGGCACGACGGCGATCTGCGCGCGAGCGTCGGCAGACTCAATCCCCGCGGCCACTCCTCCGGGATGCGTGATGACCGCCTGCATCCACCGCTGCAGCTCGTCCAGCGTATGGCGCGGTTCGCTCATTCCACGGCAGCCACAAGGTGGGCAAGCGGGTTGGAAACGGCGGGGGCGGGCTTGGCAACGCGCGCGGGCCGAGGCCCGCGGCTGAACACGGACGAGGACGACTGAATGTACTGTTTCGCCTTCAGCACTTCAGCGTGCACGATGGGAAACTCGGGGATCTTCGCGTCCCATTCTAGCAGCGTCGAAACGCGGCCTGTCCGCTCTTGCGCTCGGGCGTACAGGTCCCAGACCGGATCGACGACCCGCCCGTCGTGCGTGTCGATGCAATGCGTGCCGCAATCGGTGTGTCCCGCCAGATGGTACTGCACAACCCGCTCGTGCGGCACCGACTGGATGTATTCGACCGGATCGAAATCGTGGTTGACGCTCGAAACATAGACGTTGTTCACATCCAGCAGCAATCCGCAATCGGCCTCGTCCGCCAACCGTGCCAGGAATTCCCATTCGGGCATCGTCGAATCGGCGAAGGTCACGTAGGTGCTGGGGTTTTCGAGCACGAGCGGCCGTTCGAGATAGTTCTGAACGAATCGGACGCGCTCGACGACGTGCGCCAGCGTCTCTTCATTGAGGGGAATGGGCAGGAGATCGTGCGTATTCCGGCCGGCAACGCCCGTCCAGCACAGGTGGTCGGAAACCCAGCGGGTCTTCACTTGCCGCGCGAGCCGTGCGAGTTTCCCGAGGTACTCGAAATCGAGCGGGTCGGTGCTGCCGATCGAGAGCGACACGCCGTGCATGACGACCGGGTAGCGCTCGGCGATCTGCTCGAGGACGAAGCGGGGGCGCCCCTGCGAGTCGATGAAATTCTCGGAAATGACCTCGAACCAATCGACGGCAGGCCATTCGCGGAGGATATGCGAGAAATGGACCGTGCGGAGGCCGACGCCGAGACCGAGGTCGGGATGTCCGAGACGGGGGGGCATGAGGGTGAAATTAAAATCAATTAAAAAAGTACCCACAGGGCACGGCCCGTGGGCTTAGGAGAAGCAGCGCGTCGACGCTTCACGATTTTTTCTTTTTCGCAGGCGCGGCGCCGAATTCTTTGTTGTCGTTTTTCATCGTTTCTTCGAAATGTTTGCGGGCCGCATCCCAGACGGAATCCATCAGGGGAACGTTGCACTTTCCCTGACCTTTGCAGTCGTTCTGCGTGGGGTTGTCGCCGCAGCCGCCCTGCCCTTTACAGTCGTTCTGGCCCGAGCACGAATGGTGCCAGGCCTTGGTGGCGCACGCCCCCTGCCCCGCGCATTCGTTCTTCCCGTCCGCCCCCTGCCCTTTGCAGGCGTTGAGCCCGCGGCAGGCGTGCGGTTCTCCCTTGGCGACGGCAACTTCATCGCCCCCGCCTTTTGGCGGAGCAGCGCCGGGGCCCGGGCCACCGGGAGTGGCTCCAGCTCCCGCCGGCTTCTTCTCCTCGCCGCAACCGGCGAGCGTTCCCGCGACCACGCCTCCGAAGGCGGCCACTGTCAGGCGGTGGAAGTCTCTGCGGTTGAGTTCCGGATGATCCATGGAACGGGCTCCTTGAGCATAAGTTCGGATTTGAATGTATCGAGACGCGTGAACAAACCCCGAGACTTACGTCCCGGGCTCGCGAGGCTGGCTGTACAGTAGTTCGCGAAGCGGGTGGTGTCCAGCGATGCACATCGTGGCCGACGAAGCTTGCGTCGGCCTCGGCTCTGGTCGGATTTTGGCCGCCGTGGGGCGGGCTTCCCCAGCCCGCCCGCCACCCTCGCAAGCCACGTGGCGCACCCCCCCCTGCCCCCCCTCGCGAAGGGGGGAGAGCCCGATTCAGCGCGGCGAGAAGCGTCAACCCGGAGTATTCACGCCGCGGTAGCCGAATTCGTGAGAATTCGGTGCCCCGAGTACCGTTGGAGTCAGAACTCTCACGAGTTCTGCTACGGCGCACTGCGCGAGAGCTGGTGCGGGCGGTCCAGGGTCGAGTATCATCCAGCGGTGATCTGCTCCGAGTCGTGATTCTCCTGACACCCTGTCCCGATAGCCTGCCGATGCAGCACACCGGCAAGCTCGACCGGGCCCGGCTGTGGATGATGGGCGAAGTCAGCGAGTTCGACGAGAACCTGCCGTGACGAGACACCGCTTGTGTTCACATTCGCGCCCCGGTAATGTGAAAACGGCTTCTCCCTGTCCTGTCTGTCTCCGGGCGCTCTCATGTTCCCATCGATCTGCGGGTGTCTCCTCGCCGGGGCTCTTTCGTCGAACATAGACGAACCGCCGGCCGAAAAACCGCCGACAGAGCGCTGGGCGGTGATCGTCGTCGGCATTCCCGGGGACAAAGACCATGAAAAGCTCTTCCGCAAAACAGCCGATGCCTGGCAGGAGTGGCTCACGGGGATGTTGCAGTTCGAGGCCGATCATGTGCTCGTTTTGGCAGGCGCGCCCGCCGAGAAGAAACGGCTGGCCGGAACGACCGCGGATGCAATTCGCACCACGTTCGCCTCGTTGCGCGAAAAACTCAAGGCCGACGATGCGCTCTGGGTCTTCACGCTCGGGCACGGGCATTACGACGGCAAGCACGCCTGGTTCCACGTCGCGGGGCGGGATCCTTCCAACGAAGACTTCGGCCGCTGGCTCGCCGAGATCCGCTGCAGCGAGCAGGTGCTGTGGCTCACGCACGCCAGCTCCGGCTGGTTCGTGAAGCCCCTGTCGCAGCCCGGCCGGATCGTGATCGCGGCCACGGCGGCCGACGACGAATCGAACGAAACCGAATTCCCCGAGGCGCTCGCGACGATTGCCGCTCAACCGGCCGAGAGGCTCGATGAAGACCGTGACGGCAAAGTCTCCGTGGCCGAGACGTTTATCGCCGTCGTGCGGGAGGTCCTGAGCCGCTTCAACGGCGACAAGCGGCTGCCAACTGAACACGCCCAGATCGACGACAACGGCGACGGCCGGGGAACCGAAGATCTGGCCGAGAAAAAAGACCCCGCTGAGGCCGAGCCTCGGGCCGACGCGCCGCCTCCCGCCAAACCGCCCCCGGCAAAGATCG
>JBLMWR010000513.1:0-11056 GCA_050257335.1 Deltaproteobacteria bacterium
CACTAGCCGGGTCACTCCGTGCCCCGGCGTTTTCGGCATCCCCCTTCAGCATGGGGAGTGGCATTCGGCGATGCGACGTCAAATGCAGGGGCGCGCGAACGATGGCAAAACGTGACTTGCCGGACGCGCTGGCAAACGACGCGCGGTGCCGTCCGGTCACGGGGTGACCAGACTACGTGCGGCGGTTCAAACAATCATCCTCGCGGCGCGAACACGATGACCGCCATGCCGCCCAGGCACAGCACGACGCCCAGATAATCCCAGCACTGCGGCTGCACGCCATCCACCAGCCAGAGCCAGGCCAGGGCGATGGTCACGTACACCCCGCCGTACGCGGCGTAGACGCGACCGGCGGCGCTGGGGTGAAGCGTGAGCAGCCGGACGGCATCTCCCTACGCCGTCCGGCCAGGATCACGAATTCGGCCATTCCATGGCCATCCCGTCCGCCCCAGGGGGACGTCGAGTCATCTGTTAAGAGGGGCAGCAGCGTCGGTTAAGGATCAGCGAGCGACAAATCGACACCCTGCGGGAGTCGGTCCGGATGACAGCCGTTGGCTCGCGAGCCTCTTCTTTCCGAAGCACTCACGAGAGGCGTAAGGAGGTTCCTTGCTCATGTCGTCAGATGCGATATGTTCCATCGAGGCCGATCAGCGCTCCATGACGAAGCCGTGGTAGGCCTCGTTTCCGTGTTCGCCGATGTCGAGACCTTCGGTTTCTTCTTCCTTCGAGACGCGCATCCCCATCGTGGCCTTGATGATCGCCCAGACAACCAGCGAAGCGATGGCCACGTAGGCGCCGGTGGCGACGACTCCCGTCAACTGCGCGATCAGTTGATCCATGCCGCCGCCGAAGAAGAGCCCTCCTTTGAACTTGGCCGGGTCGAGCCCGCGCGAGGCCATGATCTTCGGATCCGAGAACAATCCGACGCAAAGCGTTCCAAAAACGCCGTTGGCGAGGTGCACCGAAGTCGCCCCCACGGGATCGTCGATCTTGATCCTGTCGAAGCCGATGACCGACACGACCACGAGGACGCCCGCGATCGCCCCGATGATGACCGACGATCCGACGCTCACCCAGGCACACGGCGCGGTGATCGCCACGAGACCGGCCAGGCAGCCGTTGAGCGTCATCCCCAGGTCGGGCTTGCCGAGCAGCAGCCATGCCGTGACCGTCGCCGTGAGCGTGGCGACCGCGCCGGCGGTGTTGGTGACCACCGCTACGTCGGCGATGAACCCAGGGTCAGCCGCCATCGTGCTCCCCGGATTGAACCCGAACCACCCCAGCCACAGGACGAAGCAGCCGATGGTCGCAGCCGTCATGTTGTGTCCCGGAATCGCATTCACCTTGCCGTCCGGCGCGTACTTGCCGATGCGGGGTCCGAGGAGAATGATCCCGATCAATGCCGCCCAACCCCCGATCGAGTGCACTTGGGTCGAACCGGCGAAGTCGAGGAAGTTCTGATCTGCCGCCAGCCAGCCGCCCCCCCAAATCCAATGACCGACCACGGGGTAAATCACGATGGCCATGAAGACGCTGAAGACGATAAAAGAATGGTACTTGATGCGTTCGGCGACGGCCCCCGACACGATCGTCGCAGCCGTTCCGGCGAAGACGAGCTGGAAGAAAAACTTGGCCCACAGCGGAACACCGGTCCAGCCGATCGCAGAGTAGACGCCGTTATACTTGTTCAGCGCAGTATCCGCATTCCACAGCGCCGGGCTATTGTCGGCTCCTCCCACCATCAGCAGACCCTTCTCGCCGACCCATTTGCCGATCGTCCCCTCCCCATCTCCGAACATCAACCCCCATCCCAGAAACCAGAAGGCGACCGACGTGACAGCAAAGACGATGAAGTTCTTGGAGAGAATGTTGACACAATTCTTGGCACGACACATTCCCGACTCGACGCAGGCGAAGCCCAGATTCATGAAGAAAACCAGCATCGCCGTGATCAGGACCCACAGGGTGTCGGCCGTGACCTTCAGATTGCCGTAATTCGCAGACAGTTCTGCGATCCGCTTTTGAACGGGATCGTCCGCTGAGGCTGATGCCGTTCCACCGGCTGGAGCCGGTTCTGCGGCAGCCGCCGCGGTCTCATCTTTCGCAGCATTGTCTTCGCCGCGCGCAGTAGTCCCGAAAGCCGAGATTGCGACCAATTGAGACACCAAGATGATCCTCAGCCATGTCTTCATGTGTGATCCCCGATTTCGCTGAACTGAATCCGGATTTTGAGCGCGGCGTGCCCGCTGCCAGCCGTCGAGCGGTCGCGAAAATACGCACTCCTGCCCCGTGACCGCGATTGCTCAACCGGAAACAACCGCCGGGCGCACCCCGAACGGCACCCGCAACGGGGCGAGCAGCCAGCCACCGTGCCACAGAGAATTTCGCTCTTCAGCCCGCGGGCAATTTGTGTGCCGACGGTCCCGAGAATTCCAGGAAGCTCTGCAACCATCGAATTTGATGGCGTTTCTGCTTCCTCCGTGCCGCCCATGTGCCCGAAAAGGTGAATCATCTGCCGCCGCAGTTGTTGAACGACTGAGCACGACTGCACGATAAACGCGCTCGCCCCTGGCAGAGCGCGATATCGGGATGCACGGAGGCGATGACGACCCCTCCCCGACCGACGCGGGACCGGAACGGACCCTTGCGTCTTTGCGCGATGCTCTTCCGGGCGCCCCCACAGGCAGGTCGGAAACCTGCCCTGCGCGACCCTTGCATCCGCCACTGATTTGGAAGATCCTTTGCCCTTCCGCGAATTCGTTTCTTGAACCATCGATGAAACCTGAATACAGAATGCGGACCCACTGTTGCGAGAGCCGCGTTCGTCTCTCGAATGATGCCGCTGCGATCTCCAGATGCCAGGCACACCGATCCCGGGCTGCGGCGATATGCCTTCATGCTGCGGCTTCCACGCGTTTGCGGTTTCGCCGCGCCGCGCTGTTCGTTGCATCCGCGTGTTGCTGGCTTGCCAGTCCCGCGTCCCTGTGGGCCTCCACGGATGGTCACGCCGGCAAGTCGCTGGGCGAGCAATTGCCGAACGCTGCACTCCTTCCCTTCGCGGCGATGCTGCTGTCGATCGCTATCTTTCCGCTGGTGGCCGCGCACTGGTGGGAGCACAACCGCAACAAGGCGATCGTGGCCGCCGTGCTGGCGGGCCCCCTCGCGATTTACATGGCCTTCGCGTTCGGCGACGCCGGGATTCACGAACTGCTGCACAAACTCAAAGAGTATATTTCCTTCATCGCTCTTCTGGCGGCGCTGTTCGTCATCAGCGGGGGAATATACGTCCAGGGTTCGCTGTCGGGAACGCCGCTCGTCAACACCGGCCTCTTGGCGTTCGGAGCGGTCATCTCGAGCTTCGTGGGGACGACGGGGGCCTCGGTGCTGTTAATCCGGCCGCTCTTGCGGGCCAACGTTTCCCGGCATTGGAAAGCGCACATCGTGGTCTTCTTCATCTTTATCGTCTCGAACTGCGGCGGGCTGCTGACACCCCTGGGGGACCCGCCCCTGTTCCTGGGCTTCCTCGAGGGTGTCCCTTTCGAATGGACGTTCCGATTGTGGAAGGAATGGCTGCTCGTCAACGGCCTGCTCCTGGTGATCTTCAACGTCTGGGACCAGGTGGTCCTCGATAAAGAGGAAAAAGAGCGGCCGGGCTCGCAGCTCGAGCAGGTCATGAAGCACGAGCCGCTCCGCGTCCGCGGTTTGCACAACCTGTTCTTTCTGGCCGGCGTCGTAGCCGTCATCTACTGCGCCGGAAGGGGATTCGGGTCCAGAGACGGGCGCTGGCCGGGCGGAGTGCAGGAAGCCCTGTTGGTCCTGCTCGGGATCGCCTCGTTCTTCACGACCCCGAAAGTGCTTCATGAGAACAACCGCTTCAGCTTCGCCCCCATCAACGAAGTCGCCATTCTCTTCGCCGGCATATTCGTGACCATGACCCCGGCGCTTCTCATTCTGAACGCCAACGGCGGCAAACTGGGAGTCGATCAACCGTGGGAGTTTTTCTGGGCCACGGGCTTGCTGTCGAGCTTTCTCGACAACGCGCCGACTTACCTGACCTTCGCGGCCACGGCCTGCGGCCTGCACGCAATCAGCACCGCCGAGCCGCGCTACCTGGCGACGTTTCTGGCGCTCCCCAGCGAGGCCCAGGCCGAGCAGGTGCTGGCGGCGATTTCGTGCGGGGCGGTTTTCATGGGGGCCAACACCTACATCGGAAACGGACCGAACTTCATGGTCAAGGCGATCGCCGAGGAGAACGGCGTCAAGATGCCCGGATTCTTCGCCTACATGGCGTACGCCGGTTGCGTTCTGATCCCGATCTTCGTCGCTGTGACGCTGGCGTTCTTTATATAACGTGCGGCAACGTTCACTCGCTTTGACGTCGAACTATTGCCGGTCGGCGCGTCCCGTAGGTTTGGCAGACCTTAACGATTATTCCGGCAGTTCCGAATCGTTAAAGGGTACGGTCGCCAGTGCATTCGTTGCATGCTGCACCGTTCGCAAATCCGATACTACCGATCGGGCCGGCACATCCCGCATTGCGCTCACGAGTGGGAACGTGCCGGCCGGTGACATCCGGTCCGGACGAAGCAGCACTGTTTCGTTTCCCGCGATGCCGCTCGACGATGCTTCGCGCTTACCACCTGTGTTCGTCCCCGCGCCAGGGCGAGCGGAACACCATCGAACGTTGACGCAACAATCACTCAGGAGCAGAAAATGCACACGGCAGTGCCACATCGGCTGGCTTGGCGTCTCGTGAGCGCCGGAGCACTTCTCACGGCACTCGGCCTGGGCGGGCTGACCGCGGTCCGCGGACAGGATCAGGACGAAACGGACCTCGGCCTGCATCCCAGGACACGGGCCGCGTTATACCGCCAGGCGGCGCCGCCCCGGCGCAGCGGCGACATCCTGCAAACGCTGGAAGAAGAGATGGAAACGCCGCCCGCGACCGCGGAACCGCCGCCGGCGTCTGAGGAACCAGCCGCGCCCGAGAAACCAGCTTACGAAAGCGCTGCCGAAAAAGAAAAGCCCCTCGAAGAGCCCGCCCCGGAGCCCTGGACCCTCACCAACCTCTTCGACAACGGCGAGGGAGGCAACACCCTCAAGGAAGCCGGCGTCAAGATCAGCGGCCACATGCAGTGGGGTTACCAGAACAACCCCGACGGCGCGTTCACCGGCAACGGGCCATTCCTCAACCAGCAGGAATGGGGCCAGTTCAACCTCAACCAACAGTACCTGTTCATCGAGAAGATCGCCGACGGCTCCAAGGGACTGGGCTGGGGCTTCCGCATCGACGGGATGTACGGCGTGGACGGCAACGAAGGACAGTCGTTCGGCAACGTCAACCCCGGCCACTGGGACTATCTGAACGGCTTCGACCACGGCGCTTACGAGTTCGCCCTGCCGCAGGCCTACGGCGAACTGGCCTACGGCAAGTGGTCGGCCAAGATCGGCCACTTTTATACCATCGTCGGTTACGAAGTGGTGCCGTCCACCGGCCAGTTCTTCCTCAGCCGGCAACTCACCTTCTGGAACAGCGAGCCCTTCACCCACACCGGCATCCTGAACAGCTTCAAGGTGAACGATAAATTTACCCTGCTGGCCGGTTACGTGTATGGCATGGACTCGGGCTTCTATCAGTTCCAGTCGGCCAATTCCTTCCTTGGCGGCTTCACGTACCAGATCGACGAGAAAACCGCCTTCGTCTACTCGATGATTGGAGGAAACCTCGGCTGGCGCGGCGACGGAGCGATCAACAGCGTCATTCTGTCGCGGCAGTGGACGCCGAAATTCAGCACGGTGCACCAGTTCGACGTCCTGGGGACCGACCTGCGGATCGGCAACGGCGCGACCGGCCCGGCCGCCGATTTCCGCGACCCGGCCAGCTTCACCCCCCGCGATTCGACGGGTCTGATCAACTATGCCTTCTACGACATCGCCAAGTGGCTCAAGGCAGGCATCCGTTTCGAGTGGTACAAGGCAGATTCGGTCAGCTATTACACGCTGACCGGCGGCGTGAACATCAAGCCGCGCCAGAATCTCCTCATCCGCCCTGAAGTCCGCGGGATGTGGTCGCCCGGCAACCACGACACCTACACCGGAGTCCACGGTTTTTCAGGACAGCTCTTCAACCAGGTTGTCTTCGGAATCGACACGATCCTGACGTTCTAACCCCGGCCGACCCGGCGGCCATCCGCCGCCGGTATCCATAACGAAAGCCCGCGAGCGGCCGCTCGCGGGCTTTTTTTTGTCCGGAAGAGGCGCCGGTCGGAGTCGAACCGACGATGGCGGATTTGCAATCCGCTGCCTTAGCCACTTGGCTACGGCGCCCGGTCCGTGCCGGGTCGAAGCGCCCGGCGGCGGATTGGCGGAATCCTACTGGCACAACGGATTTCGGTCAAGGGGTGCCCGCGCATGTCCAGGCGGACCTTCGCGAAGCGCAGCATTGCGAGGCTCAACCTGTCGTCGCGCAGGACGACCTTCTCAAATCGTCCGGCCAGGCCCCGAAACTTCGCAATTCCCCCGACGACCTGAGAAGGTCATCCGGCTGTGTCCTGAAAAATCAACGGCAGTGGCAAACGGACAGGGGCGCGGGTACGATGCGGGGCCCGGAATTTTTTTGAGAGTCCACGATCATGAAGAAAGTCACGATGTCGGAATCGAAACGCGTCGAGGAATCGGAAGAGCTGCTTGTGAGCCGGGCCCAGGAGGCCCTCAGCCACTGCCGGTGGGTGGTCGGCGAGTGCGCCGCCAGGTGGACCGAACGCTACGCCCGCGGCAGGACCGACGGCGATTTTGCCGCGCTGATCGGACTGACCGGCGACCAGGTGTACCAGCGGCGGCGGGTGTGGGAGACGTTCGGCGGCGTGCGCGACGAATTCCCGTCGCTGAAGTGGTCGCACTTTTATTCCGCGCTTTCGTGGGACGACGCCCACGACTGTCTGCGGTGGGCCGAAGAAACACGCTCGACCGTGGCGGAGATGCGCGCCTGGCGGCGCGCACGGCGCGGGGAAGACCTCTCGGTCGAGGCGCCGGACGACGAGGCCATCCGATTCCTCCCGGGGGAACCGGAATTCGTGCACATTCCCGGAGAACCGGGGCGGGGACAGCCGCGAAGCGAAGCGCGGGCGGGTGCAGGGACAGCGGACGACGAGCGGGCGGTGCTCGCGGGCGTCGCCCGGCAGGGGGGCGCCGGCGGCGAAGACTACACTCCTTTTCGTCCGGGAGCCGTCACGCCACCGCCGCGCGAAGTGCCCGCGGAGACAGGGACGGCAACCGCTGAACCCCCTTCGACCGAACAGCTCGCAAAGCGGCTCGCCGCGACGCTCGAACGGTTTGTGAGGCTGATGACCCCGCAGTTTCGGCGAGAATTCCGCAAGCTCCCGGAACCGGTCCGGGAACGGTTCCACAAGTCGGTCGAGGAACTGACGGCCCATGTTGCCGAGCTGTCGTAGGTTCTGCGATAATGCGGGCGGGAGGTGACGGCCATGGCGAGCGACGATCGTCCAATGCGACCGATGAGGGCTCCGGCATCCGGGGTCAACTGGCTCGTGGTGATTCTGTTGATTCTGGTGGCGGCCTTCCTCTGGCGCGAACGTGGAGGGCGTTTTCAGGGCGCGAATTCCGAGTTGCACAACCCGGAGGCCCGGGAACCGCCCGTCGTTCCGCGAGGGGACCTGGCGGAGGATGAAAAGAGCACGATTGCCCTTTTCAAGCAGGCGGCCCCCTCGGTTGTGCACATCACCAGCCTCGCCGTGCAGCGCGATCCGCTGAGCCTGGACGTGCTGGGGATCCCCCAGGGGACCGGCTCGGGGTTCATCTGGGACGCACAGGGATACGTCGTTACCAATTACCACGTCATCGAAAAAGCGGGCGCGGCGAAGGTGACCCTTGCCGATCGATCGGTCTGGGACGCGCGCCTCGTGGGAGTGGCCCGCGACAAAGACCTGGCCGTCCTGAAGATTGACGCCCCCGAAGACAAGCTCTCGCCGATTCAGCTCGGCACGTCGGCAAATCTGCAGGTGGGACAGAAGGTGTTTGTGATCGGCAATCCGTTCGGACTCGACCAGACGCTGACGACAGGCATCATCAGCGGCCTGGGGCGCGAAATTCTGTCGCTCACAAAACGCCCGATCCAGGGCGTGATCCAGACCGATGCGGCGGTCAACCCGGGAAATTCCGGCGGTCCTCTGCTTGACAGCGCGGGCCTCTTGATCGGCGTGAACACGGCCATCTACAGCCCCTCCGGAGCGAGCGCAGGAATTGCCTACGCCGTTCCCGTCGATACGGTCCGCTGGATCGTTCCGCAGATCATTCGCTTCGGGAAGGTCGAGCGGGTTGGAATCGGGGTGAGCATCTGGGACGACCAGGTGACGGCCCGGCTGGGGGTCCGCGGAGTGCTGGTGCACGACGTCGCCGAGAACGGGCCGGCCGCGCAGGCCGGCATCCTCCCCACCCGCCGGGCGAATGATCGTTACATTCCCGGCGACCTGATCGTGGCAGTGAACGGGAAGGTGGTCGATAATTCGCTCGATCTGTACCGGATTCTCGACCAGTTCAAGGCGGGGGACACCGTGACGCTGACCATCAGCCGGGACGGCGTCGAAAAGAACGTTCCGGTGACGTTGCGGGTTTTACCTGACGAACAATAGACGAATGGATTGGTGATTGAGGCTGTGAGCGGAAAGTTGACAACCCCGCGGGTTACGGTAGGATGGGTTGGTGTTGTGAGGGGGGGAAATCCCGTTCCCTGAGGAAGTTTGCCAAGAGAAAGTTGTCCCGAAAATTGTGGACGGAACAGATGTCAGCTCCTGCGTTGGCGCCCGAAGTTGTCGTCTCCGGCACTGTGACTGTGATTGGCCTGGGACCTGCGTTCCAGATCATCGACGAGCACGTGCTGGATGCGGGCCTGGGGGAGACGATGATCGAAGCCGCCGATGAAGCCGATCCGCCGCTCGTCGTCCTGGACTTGTCTCACACGCGGTTTTTCGGATCGTCATTCATCGAAGTTCTGTTCCGGCTGTGGACGCGGCTGCAAGGCCGGTCGGGGGGCGCGTTTGCCATCTGCGGGCTGACGCCGCACTGCCTCGACGTGCTCAAAATCACGCACCTCGACACGTTGTGGCGCCTGTTTCCAGACCGGGACGAGGCCGTTCGCTCGCTGTCGGCGGCTGGCAAGTAGGGCGGTTGGCAAGCAGGGCGACTGGCAAGTAGTGGTCGGGCTCGCGTGCGTCAGGCTCGAAAGCCTGACCTACCGCGGCGGGAGGGGCTTCGAGTGCTCCTCACTGCACAGAACGTTGCCGGATTCGAGCTCGTCGGCAAAATCGACGCGAAACGTGATTTCCTCTCCACTGATGTCGATGACTGTCAGAATCTGGTCATCCAATCGCACCGAATCACCGACCGAAAGCTCGAACCGCGACTCACGCATGAGAACCTCCTGGCGTGACAAATCAGCCACGGGCACGACGCGGACCGCCTGCTTTGCCCGGCGGACTATAGCACCCCGACATTTGTGCGTAAACAGATTTTCGCGAGAATCTTTGTGCCATCGCCGGGAATTCGCGCGCGACGCGATCGGCCCTCATCACGCGCCCGCAGATTGACGCCTTGGGACCGCTCAAATTCCAACCGATCCTGAAACGCAGCCGGTGGGGAGGCCGACGGCTCGGGGACCTGCTCGGGAAAGCAATCGGTCCACATTCGGATTACGCGGAGAGCTGGGAAATCTGCGATCGTGGGGCAGACCAGAGCGCCGTCACCGGTGGACCATGGAGAGGGTGGACCCTTCAAAGGCTGGTGCGCGAACGGCCGCGCGAGCTGCTGGGGAGGCACGCCGGCATTTCGCAGTTTCCGCTGTTGATCAAGTTTCTCGACGCCTGCGACCGTCTGTCGGTTCAGGTTCATCCCGACGACATCCAGGCGCCTCGATATGCTCAGGGGGAACGGGGAAAGACGGAGGCGTGGGTGATCCTGGCAGCCCGACCCGAGAGTTGCGTTTACGCCGGACTGCAGCCAGGCGTGGATGAAGCCATCCTGCGCCGGGCCGTCGCACAGGGGACAGTCGAACAGTGCCTGAACCGGGTACCGGTCGCTGCCGGAGATTGTCTGTTCATTCCGGCGGGAACGGTGCATGCAATCGGCGAAGGGATCCTGCTGGCCGAGGTGCAGCAGGCGAGCGATTTGACGTTTCGTTTATTCGACTGGAACCGTTTGGGCAGCGACGGCCAGCCGCGTCCGCTCCACGTTCACCAGGCGCTCGAATGCGTCGATTTCCGGCGTGGACCGGTGAACAGAATTACCCCCACGATCGATCGCACTGCCGGCCCAGCCTGCGAGGAGATGGTGAAGTGTCCCTATTTCACCATCCGCCGGCACCGGGTCGTGGAGCCGCTTTTGATTCACGACGACGAGCGGTGCCACATTCTCATCGGGCTGGGCGGATCGCTCACTTGCCAGGGGGGGGAGGGGAGTCAGCGAGTTTCTGTCGGCGAAGCCGTGCTCGTGCCGGCATCTGCCTTACCGGCGCAGTTGCTTCCCGACGCGGAAAGCGTGCTCCTCGAAGTCTCCTGGGATTGAGTCGCCGCGGACATCCCGCCTTGCGCAGTTTACCAACCTGAGGCGATGCCTGAGAGCGAGGCCCCAAGTTTTCCGCTTTCCCGGTCAATCGAATGTTCCGTAAATGACGATAACAGAGGCTGGGAAAACTTTCCGGATCTCTGTCATGCCATTTGTTGATCAGAAAATCGCCGGGTCAATCGTCCGCTGGCGGGGGCTATTTGCCCTGCTGGCGCTGGGGACGTGCTGCGCGGGATGCTGCACATCCGGACCGATCCTTTCGGCATCGCGGCCAAACGTGGTGATCTTCCGTGCGATCGGGGGCTACTTCCCCTACATCTCGGACCTCGAGGATCAGTTGCTTGACGAAGGGATCTGTCCGACGGTCGCGTTCGCCGAGGCGCATCGGAAGGTTACGGAGCGAATCACCGCGGCACGAAATATGGGCCGCCTGAACGGGCCGCTGGTCATCGTGGGGTACAGCGCGGGCGCCGACAAGGC
The DNA here is from genome assembly GCA_050257335.1 of Deltaproteobacteria bacterium. Classification (GTDB taxonomy): domain Bacteria; phylum Planctomycetota; class Planctomycetia; order Planctomycetales; family Planctomycetaceae; genus JACQFH01. The sequence continues at coordinate 11,056 of JBLMWR010000513.1, forward strand.
G
>JBLMWR010000514.1:0-3002 GCA_050257335.1 Deltaproteobacteria bacterium
TCCTCCTGTCTACAGTGCGTTTCAGGCCGATCGGTGGATCGGAGCGGCGTGGAGCGGTCCGCCGCCGGCGCCCGGCGGATTTCCGGGTGGCTGGTCGGCGACGATCCGACCGTCGGCCAGCTTCAAAATGCGGTCGGCGATCGGCAGGATCCGCGAATCGTGCGTCACGACGACGACCGTCTTTTGGAGCGAATGACAAAGGTCCTTGAGAACCTGCATGGCATGGAATCCGGAGTCGGCGTCGAGCGACGCGGTCGGCTCGTCGGCCAGGATCAGTTCGGGATCGCCGGCCAGGGCCCGCGCCAGGGCGACGCGCTGCCGCTGGCCCATGCTCAAGCAGGTGACGCGGCTGTCGGCCTTGTCGGCCAAACCCACCAGCGCCAGGAGATCCCGCGACAGGCGTGTGGCCTCTGCGGAGGGAATCCCCATCAGCTCGAACGCCACTCGCACATTTTCGACCGCGGTCAGGGCGTCGAAGAGATGAAACCGCTGGAAGACGAAGCCTACTTTTTCACGGCGGAACCGGGCCTGCTCGGTCGAAGAATAGCGGGTGACATCCTCGCCGAGAATCTCCAGAACGCCTCCGTCGGCGGAGAGGACGCAGCCCAGGATCGACAGCAGGGTCGTTTTTCCGCTTCCCGACGGGCCCACCAGAAACAGGCATTCCCCGCGCGTGATTTCCAAGTCGATCCCCTGCAGGACCGGGGCCGCGATCGCGCCGTTTCGATAGGCTTTCGAGAGCCCCGCGGCCCGTACAACGAGATCTTCCATGATGGTCCCTTTCATCCCTGCATCACGACCGCCGGATCGATCCGACGGATGCGAAGGTACGGCAGGAGCGACGCCGCAAGGCAGATGACAAATACGAACCCGACGGCGAGCGTAACGAGCGCTGGGGGAATTTCGACCGGGGCCAGCGGCGACGACCAGAGCTGGCGGATGGCCAGCACGATGGCAATGCCCGCTACCGAACCGGCTGCGGCGATGGCCAACGATTGCAGCAGGATGACGCGGCAGACATGCCGGTCTTCGGCTCCCAGCGCCTTGAGCGTGGCAAAATCGCCAACGTGGTCGAGGGCCAGCGCGTAGAGGCTCTGGCCGACCATCATGAGGCCGACCAAAAGCCCCAGTAACGTCGAGGCGCCGAATGAGACGCCGATTCCGGTCCGCTTCATCCAGTAGTCCTGCGAAATGGCCGCGAATTCCCGCGGCGTGTACACGACGGCGTCGGGGACGCGTTTCCGCAGCGCAGTCAGCAGGCGCGAGGCGTCTTCACCGGGACGGGCTTTGACGAGAAAGAACGAGCAATAGCCCGGGGCCATGTTCGACAGCCGCCGCGCCGTTTCGACGGTTGAGAACAGATAGGGCATGGTGATGAATCCGCTGACGCCGCTGGTACGCGCGGCCAGTCGAGCGCGGTGTCCGTTGACTTCCAGCCAGTCGCCGATCCGGGGATGCCCGAGTTTCCGCGAATCGACTTCGTCGAAGCTCACGGCGTTGGGCCGCTGCAGGTCGCGCTGCGAACCGGCGACGAAGTTCCAGCCGCTTCCGAGCGTCGTCGCCGGATCGGAGCCGACTACCCATACGTCTTCCATCCGCCCGTCGGGGAGCGTGGCCGTTCCCTTGCCGACGATGTAGGGGACGACGCGTTCGACCCCCGGAAGGCCGCGGAGGCGATTCATCCAGGCCTCGGGGATATCGTGCGCGAGATCGACGTCCTCGACCATTCGCTGACCGACCCAGAAATCGGCATCGCAGTGATCAACGAGCAGACTGGCCTTGCTCATGAGCCCCAGATACAGCCCTCCCTGAATATTCACCAGGACCAGCGAGAAGATCACCCCGGCCAGCCCGGTCACCAGCTTCCCGCGATCGCAAAGCAGTGTTTTTAGCGCGAAGGAGTACACGGGACACTCCCTGAGTGGAAGGCGGGTTGGGATCGCCGTTCCGGCGACACAACGGGCGTGGCGGATAATGTGAAGGCTGCGACCGGCGGCAATTTCCCCAGGGGCCCGGCCGGCATCCCCGGATAACCCGCGACGCGCGATTGATAGTCGCGGTAACTGTCGCGCAGGTAATGCGCGAGCCGTTCGTCTTTGAGATAGCTGCCGATCAGGATGTAGACCGTCCAGATGGCTGTCAGAATCGCGCGGTCGGTGGTCATGACCGGAGTCATCCAGATCAATCCGAGAAAGCTGAGATAAATCGGATGGCGCATGACGAGAAACGGACCGCGGGGCTTGAACGATCGCGGGGGAAGCGGCCGCCCACGGAGCCAGTGCCGCCAGGGCGTCCATCCCGTCTGGTATCCCAGGCCGCTCGACCACAGGCTGTACAGCAAGGCCCCCCAGCTTGCGAACCAGCCGGCGGTCACCAGCCCTCGCCCGGCGCCGGTCAGCTCCCACCAGATGGTTGGGCTGGGCTGCCAGAAGGTAAACACGACGAGCAGCTCGACGCAGGTGGAGGCGCAGTAGAACAGTCCGTAGAAGAAAGGGCTGATCCAGCGGCTCAAGGCATCGCGCACGATGGGGTGGAGAAGCGCGCTGTGCAGAACCCCGAACTGCAGCGCCAGGATGAGATCGAGCGACAGGGCCCCACTGGCCGCCGCGACGACGCCCCCCTTCAGGAACCAGTACAGGCGCCAGACGGTGCACGCGAACAATGCGTGAGTGACAACGCCGGCGGCGATCCCCAGAACTCTACGCATCCTTGCGCATGTCTTTCTGATCTTACTGTTGCCCGGCTTCTTCGTCGGCGACCCGGAGATCTCCCCAGATCCTGAGGCGATCGGCGACGCCGATCGTACCCAGCGCCGCCGTATAGGGCGTGATGCCGTATTCGGTCTGAAGAATCGTGAATTCGCCGCGCAAATGGACGGTCCCGTTTTTCTTTGACGGCCGGGCCTGGATCGTCAGGGGCCGAGTCTTTCCGTGCAGGGTGAATCGCCCTTTCAATTCGTAGACGGCGCCCCCCTGTTTCGTCTTTTTCGGAAGCGCCGAATC
>JBLMWR010000515.1:0-6540 GCA_050257335.1 Deltaproteobacteria bacterium
CCTTCATTCCCATACCACCCCCCATGCCGCCCCTGCCGCCCCCCATCGACTTCCCGCCACCCATGCCGCCCAGACCTCCACCCATGCCGCCCCCCATGCCCCCCATGCCTCCGGCACCGCCACGGCCACCGGCGCCCGCACCTCCGAAGCCTTGCTTCAAAACTTGCACGGCAGCGACGGCTTTGGGCAGCTTCACGGTAACGGGCTTATCCGTTTTGTTCTCGATGAATACGTTCCCTCCGAGAGAGTTGCGCGGAATGAGCGTTGCGTCAAGCGACCCCTGTTCCAGCCCGTCAAACAACTCGACCACAGGCGCGGAAGGATCATACGAGAGCTTCTTGATGGGCCGCTGCTTTGTGGCGCCTGTCAGACTCGCCGTCATAAATACCGCGGCGCACAAACCCACCATTCCCGACCGCATCGCCAGATTCGCTTTGAAGGAAGATGTTCGCATTACTGTTTCCTTGTTTCGTTCACCAGACGGCTGGGGTCGTAAAATGGGCAGTTCACAACGGCTGTCGCGAAACCGCGCACCCTGGGATTGCTGGCAGCGCGAGGGCAAGGGTGTACCAAGCCTTCCCCACCACAATGGGTTGATTGTAGTCTATCGCACCGACACGAGCGAATGCAACAAAAAGTTTCGAATGGCACGGGTTTTTTTCGGGGGAGGGCGTCCAGGCGGCTTTCCCTGCGGAATTCGCGGGCGGGGCGGGCCCGAAAGACCTTTCGGCACCGGAAGAATCGCTGGCCACGGAATGAGTTGCCCTCTTTCCAAAGGCGGCCTTGCATCGCAGGCGGCCGCGGGGGATAAACGTTCTGATGCTCGAAATCGACCCGCACAATGTCGTCGAATATCTGCGCGACCGGGGGTGGCTGGATCGGCACGTTTCGGCCCGCGCCGAGGTGCTGGCGTGGGGCGTCTCGAACGCCGTCCTCCGCATCACCCCCGAATCGGGCGACCCGTTCGTCGTCAAGCAGTCGCGGGAGCAGTTGCGGACGAAGGATCCGTGGTTCAGCCGGCTCGACCGCATCTGGCGGGAGACGGCGGTGATGCGGCTCTTGCAGCCGCTGCTCCCCGGCGGAGTCATCCCGCGGGTCTTATTCGAGGATCGTCAGAACTATCTGTTCGGGATGGAAGCGGCCCCCGCCGCGCATGCCGTCTGGAAACAGGTGCTGCTGGAGGGCCGCGCCGAGCCTGCCATCGCCCGCCGGCTGGGAACGTACCTCGCGACCATTCACCGCTGCACGGCTCTGCGACCCGACTTGCAGTCGCAATTCGGCGACACGGAGGTGTTCGTGCAGTTGCGCGTCGACCCGTTCTATCGCCGGGTGGCGGAAGCGTCCCGCGAGGCAGCGCCGCATGTCGAACGTTTGATCGCCGAAATGTTCTCGCTGCCCGTGTGCCTCGTCCATGCCGACTTCAGCCCGAAGAACGTGCTGATCGCCGGCGAGCGAATCGTCCTCGTCGATTTCGAAACCGGCCACTATGGCGATCCGGCGTTCGATCTGGGTTTCTTTCTCAGCCATCTGCTGCTCAAACTGGTCCGCCATGCCGGGCGGTTCACCGAGTACGCCGCTCTGACGACCGCATTCTGGGAGACGTACCTGCAGGGTCTCGACGAATTGTCGCATGAGGCTCCCTTTGTGCCGTCCGAAATTGTGCGGCGCACGACCGGACATCTGGCGGGGTGTCTATGGGCGCGGATCGACGGCACCAGCCGCATCGACTACCTTGCCGAGCCGCAACAGCGGGTCGTCCGGGAGTTCTGCCAAAGCCTGTTTGCCGATCCGCCCGCCGGCTGGAGCAGACTGCTCGCGCGCCTCGCCGCCGTTCTTGAATCGCACCGCCTCAGCCTGCCCTGCACCGACCTTCCCGTTGAGAACCGTTGATCCTCATGTCCATCTCAGGCGAATCAGCCCGCATCACCCGTGTCCACGCCCGGGAAGTTTTTGACAGCCGCGGCCGTCCGACCGTCGAAGTGGAAGTTACATGCGCTTCCGGAGACGTCGGCCGGGCCATCGCGCCCAGCGGCGCGAGCAAGGGGCACTTCGAGGCCCTGGAACTCCGCGACGGCGACACGACTCGTCTCGGGGGAACGGGCGTGCGGCGGGCGGTCGAGAACGTCGAGACCCTGATCGCGGCGACCCTGATTGGCCGCGACGCCGCCGATCAGGCGGCCATCGACAGTCGCCTGAGCGAACTGGACGGCACCGCGAACGGCTCGCGCCTGGGAGCGAACGCGATGGTGGCCGTTTCGCTGGCGACAGCCCATGCCGCGGCGGCCGCGCAGAGACTTTCGCTCGTTGAGCACCTGCACGAGCTGTGGCTGGCCACGCGCGGTCCGGCCTCCGGCGCCTCTCCGGCCGGCCCGGCATCTGGAAATCAGGCCGTGCGCCGCACGGCTTTGCTGGGCAAGTCGCTCGTGCTGCCTTTGCCCATGGTCAACATGGTTTCCGGCGGCCTGCACGCGGGAAAGAACCTCGATCTCCAGGATTTTCTCATTCTGCCGGTCGGCGCCGATTCGTTTCATCAGGCCCTCGAATGGGTCGTGACCGTCTACCATCGGCTCGGTAGTCTGCTCCGGGAAAAAGGTTTCGAAGGAACGCTCGTCGGCGATGAAGGGGGATATGGCCCAAGGCTCCAGACGAACCGTCAGGCGCTCGACATGCTGGTCACGGCCATCGAAGCCGGCGGGTATCGGCCAGGCCACGACGTGGCGATCGGCCTCGACGTGGCCGCCTCTCATCTGACGTGCGCCGGCGGGTACCGGGTGCCCTGCGACGATGCCGGCCAGACGCTGACGTCGGGCGCCATGGTCGATCTGTTCGAGCAATGGTCGAAGAGGTATCCGATCGTCAGCATCGAAGACCCGCTGGAAGAACGCGACGAGGCCGGCTGGCGAGAAGCCACGCAGCGGCTGGGCGGCCGCGTGCAACTCATTGGCGATGACCTGTTCGTCACGAATCCCGAACGCTTCCGGCGGCTCTCGGCCGGCGGACTGGCCAACAGCGTCCTCATCAAGGTCAACCAGATCGGCACGCTCTCGCAAACCTTCGCCACCATGCGACTGGCCCTGGACGCCGACTATTGGCCGGTCGTCTCGGCGCGCAGCGGCGAAACCGAAGACGCGACCATCGCCGATCTGGCGGTCGCCACCGGGGCCGGGCAGATCAAGATCGGCAGCGTGGCGCGGAGCGAGCGGCTGGCCAAGTACAATCAACTGCTGCGGCTCGAGGAACGTCTGGGAGAGAAGGCCGCCTGGATCGGGGGACGGATCTTTTCGCAACTGCGTGGTCCCGCCTCCGCCCAAAGGACGCCGCCTGTGGAACATCGCCCGTAGGGGGGGCTTTCTCGGCCCGCTCGTCACCAGCGAACGACCTGCAACGTCGTTTAAACCAGCGTTGACGATTTGCCGGACTGCCCCGCCCCGCCCCTCTGACGCCTGCGCCTTGTGCGCGCACTTGCAGTTTCCTTTCTGTCCATCAACAATCGAATATCGGCAATCGCAGGCACGCTCGAACTCGATTCAAGGACATCCCTCGCCTCATGGCCCGGATCAACGAACACTATCGCAAGCTCAAAGCCGGATATCTGTTTCCCGAAATCGGCCGACGAGTCGCCAAGTTCTGCGCCGAAAATCCGTCGGCGAACGTGATCCGCCTCGGCATCGGTGACGTTACCGAGCCGCTCGTTCCGGCGATTGTCGATGCCTGGCACAAGGCGGTCGACGAGATGGCCGTCCGCGCGACCTTTCGTGGATACGGGCCCGAGCAGGGGTACGACTTCCTGCGGCAGGCCATCGTCGCCAACGACTACGCTCCGCGCGGCGCGACGGTGGAGATGGACGAAGTGTTCATCTCCGACGGCTCGAAATGCGACACGGGAAACATTCTGGAGATCTTCGGCGCCGACAACAAGGTGGCGATTTCGGACCCCGTTTACCCGGTCTACGTGGACACGAACGTCATGGCCGGCCGCACCGGTCACGCGGACGACGCCGGGCGGTTTGCGGGGCTGGTTTACATGCCCGCCACGGCCGACACCAGTTTCGTCCCTGCGGTTCCGAAAGAGCATGTCGACCTCATCTATCTCTGCTTTCCGAACAATCCCACCGGCGCGGTGGCGCGGCCCGAGCAGCTGGCGGAATGGGTCGAATACGCCCGCGCGAACCGGGCGGTCATTCTTTACGACGCCGCCTACGAGGCTTACATCACCGATCCGCAGATCCCGCACTCGATTTACGAAATTCCCGGAGCGCGCGAGGTGGCGATCGAGTTCCGCAGTTTCAGCAAGACCGCCGGGTTCACTGGCGTCCGCTGCGCCTTCACGGTCGTTCCCAAATCGCTGATGGGGACGACCAGCGCCGGCGAAAACGTCTCGCTGCACAGCCTGTGGAGCCGCCGGCACACCACGAAATTCAACGGCGTTTCTTATCCCGTGCAGCGCGCCGCCGAAGCGATCTACAGTCCTGCCGGCAGCAGACAGACACGATCGATGATCGAGTTCTACCTGACGAACGCCCGCCTGATCCGCGAGGGCCTGCAGCAGACCGGCCTGAAGGTGTACGGCGGAGTGAACGCGCCCTACGTGTGGGTGAAGACGCCGGGAACCGAAAGCAGTTGGAACTTTTTCGATCGCCTGCTGACGCACGCCCATCTGGTCGGCACTCCCGGCAGCGGCTTCGGCGCCGCCGGCGAAGGCTACTTCCGCCTGAGCGCCTTCAACAGCCGCGAAAACGTCGAAGAAGCCGTCCGCCGCTTCCGCAAAGTCGTCGACTGACGCCCGCGCCGTGGGGCAGGTTTCCCGGCCTGCCAGTTCCGGCGCGAACGATACTCGCGCCCGCATACGAACCCGCAGCGCCAGCGAGGAAGTGCGTCTTCGTGACCTCGTAATGTAGCCATCTCGGACCTCCGAGATGGTCTCTGTGCATTGCTCGCGCGATCGCCGTCCAAACACCGTAGACCGTTCGTCGCATATCCCCTCACGCGGCACTTCGTCGCCTTTCGCTCCGCGAAAGCCCGTTCTTTCGCGGAGCGAAAGACGACAGATGCCCGCCACCTGCGAGGCGGCCCGCCGCGGCATCTTTTTGCGCCAATTGCTCGCGGCATCACGATGTCGTCGCCTTGGAACGACTGCAGAAGTTCGGCGACGGATGCGAGGCCGTATCGGCGGGCAAGCTCATCTCGGTCGTGCGTCACGGTCAGGCTATCTCGGCGATTCCGCCAATTGGCAGCCGCGCGATCAGTCTGGCGGTCGCATTCCATCCGCCCTGGCTCACGACGGCTCGTTGGCCACGTCGGAAGAATCCGGTTCCCGACGGGGCAAATGATGCGCCCAACGTGGTCCCACCTTCCCTATCAGGAAATTCCGGATTTTCGTCCTCTGGTCGAGCGCAATAATTTCTCTATGCAGGGGTGGACGGCAGAACCGGTCCTTGACCGGTGTTCGGGCTTCTCACGTTTGTCACGTGCGCGCTCATGTTCGAGGCGAGCCGAGGAGGGCATGATGAAGTCCAAAATCGCAGAAATTCTAGCCAACCTTTCCAGAGTTGCGGCAAAAGCATCAGCGGACGACCAGACTTTGGTGGCATCGCTTGCGCGAGAGACTCTCGCGATGGCCGAAGTCATCCAGAAGATTGTGGAAGGCAACTCAGCCACGTCCAATCCGCCGCCAGGCAAGTCCTGAGACGCCGCGACCGAGCGGTTGATGCACCCGCCGCCGCCAAATGAAAAACGGCGGGAGACAGCGGCAAAGTCGGGTCGAAACCTGGCATCCCGACGGAAAGAAGATCGCCGTTGTTGCGGGCAGGGCGCTCGAAGTTTGGGACATCGAGCGGCGAATGAGGCTTGCGTCTTCCGCCACGGATCAGCAAGAGCGCCTTTCTGCGGTCGCTTTTTCGCCGTCAGGTAGAACGGCGGCATGATTGAAGAACGCAAGGGGCGCAGAATATTGCTCGTCTGGCTGGCGTGGCTGGGCCGCTTGATTGCGATTGCGACTCCGGTCACGGTTGTTTTTGCCGTGATAGTGATCTCCACGCCGACGGGCCTCGTCGGTACCATTCTCTTCTGGACGGTCGTACTATGCGGCAAAGCGTAGTGGATCGCAGTCCGGCTACGATCACATTGGCGAAACTGGAGAAGCCGACCGTGACCTCCCGCAAGAAACCCGGCGTGGCGTTCTGGGTGACCGTGGTGGTAGCTGCGTCAGTGGTGCTCTATATCGCATCATTCGGGCCTGTGTGCTGGACCTTAACACTGCTCGGCAATCCCAGGTCAGCACTGCCGGCATATCGGCGGTGTTACGCACCGATCATCTGGATTTACAATAACGGCCCCCGACCGATTCACGATGCAATTGGCTGGTACGCCGAGCCCGGCCGCGGCCAATAGTAGAGAAAGCACGACTTGCAACATTACTCCGCATCCTTACAGCGCTACGCCGTTGTCGCTGGTCCGTTCGCATTTAGCGTCCCGGCCACCACCGGTCGCTCGAAAATACCATCTCCAGTCCGGTGGGCGACCATTCCGCTTCGACGTTTC
>JBLMWR010000516.1:0-3148 GCA_050257335.1 Deltaproteobacteria bacterium
GGAGCAATCGCGCACATGCTGCTGGGGAGCGTCGCCGAAAAGGTGGTGCGCAAGGCGAAGTGCCCGGTATTGACGGTACGCCCGGCGGGACATCAGTTCGTGATGCCCTGAGTCGGCCGACACGTCGCTCGCGGAGATGATGGCGCGCTGTCCCGGCCAGGTCGGGTGGGGCGCGCTGTTTTCCTGCGCGGAGTGCAGCGATTCCGGGCCGGGCCAGACGGGCAGTTGCGCGTAGCATCGTCCCGCGGCCGGCTTCGCCGTTCCCTCCGCTGTGAGATTGACCCGCCATGACCTGGATTGCCTTGAAGATGCTCACCGGCGATCGCAGCAAATACTATGCGATCATTTTCGGGGTCACGTTCGCGTCCCTGTTGATCACCGAACAAAGTGCGGTTTTCTGCGGCATCATGCTGCGGACCACCAGCCACATCCGAGACACGCACGGTGCCGACATCTGGGTGATGAACCCGAACGTCCGGTACGTGGATGACTTGAAGGCGATTTCAGACAACGACGTCTTCCGGGTCCGCGGCGTTGCGGGAGTTGCCTGGGCCGTCAATTTGTACCGCGGGCAGGGCCAGGCGCAGTTGGAAAACGGCAATTATCAGGGGGTGATCCTGATCGGGCTGAACGACGCCAGCCTCGCGGGAGCACCGGTCAAAATGCTGGCCGGCAAGCTGGGAGACCTTCAGAACCCCGATGCCATTCTTGTGGACGAGGCCGGCTTTCACCAGATGTGGCCGGGGGAACCGTTGCGCGTCGGCAAGGTAATCCAGATGAATGATCGCCGGGCGGTGATCGTCGGAGTCTATCGGGCTTCGCAGACTTTCATGACCCTGCCGGTGATCTACACGCGCTTCAGCCAAGCCACCTTGTTCGTCCCTCCGTACCGCCGGCTGATGCCTTTTGTCCTGGCCAAATGCCAACCGGGCGCGGCACCCTCGGAAGTCGCCCGGGAAATCCACGCACAGACGCGGTTGCAGGCGGTGACGGCAGGAGAGTTCTCCTGGATGACGATGAAATATTATCTGCAGCACACGGGGATTCCGATGAACTTCGGGACCACGATGCTGCTGGGCTTCTTCGTCGGCTGCGCCATCTCGGGGCAGACCTTTTACCTGTTTACCGTCGAGAACCTGAAGCAGTTTGGAACGCTGAAGGCCATGGGGATGAGCGACGGCCGGGTCGTCACGATGATTCTGACCCAGGCGATGGTTGTGGGGGGAATCGGCTACGGGCTGGGGGTCGGTCTGGCCACGCTGTACGGGATTTTCGCGCAGGCAAAAATGCCGCTTCTGGCGTTTTTTCTCCCCTGGCAGGTGCTGGTCATTACGGCAATCGCCGTGCTGTTCATCGCCCTGATCGCCAGCCTCGTCAGCGTCCGCCGCGTGCTGATTCTGGAGCCGGCGATCGTGTTCCAGGGGGGAGCATGAACGCCGCGAGTGCGAGCGCACCGGGGGTGACCTGCCGGAAGGTGGTCAAGGATTACGGCAGCGGCGCCGCGCTGGTGCACGCTCTGCGGGGAATCGACGTGGAAATCGCCCCTGGGGAACTGACCCTGCTGGTCGGGCCGAGCGGTTGCGGAAAGACAACCCTCATTTCGATCATGGCCGGAACTCTGGAGGCGACCAGCGGCGAACTGTCGGTGCTGGGGATGGATCTGAAACAGTTGTCGAAACGCGAGAAGGCGGCGTTCCGGGCTCGGAACGTGGGGTTCGTTTTCCAACAATTCAATCTGTTGCCGGCGCTGACTGCCGCCGAGAATGTGGCGGTGCCGCAGGTGATCAACGGACTGCCAAAGGGAGCGGCAGTGGCGCGGGCGATCGAGGTCTTGAAGGCCGTGGGGCTCGGAGACCGGACGGAATCCCTTCCCTCCCAGCTCTCCGGGGGGCAGCAGCAGCGGGTCGCCATTGCCCGGGCCCTGGTCCACGAACCGCGGCTCCTGGTCTGCGACGAACCGACGTCGAATATCGACGCCCGCACGGGCCAGGCGATCATGGAATTAATCCGGAAAATGGCTCTGCAACCCGACCGCGTGGCGGTGGTGGTCACCCACGACTCGCGCGTGTTCGGATACGGCGACCGGATGATTACGCTGGATGACGGCCGTGTGGCGGCGGACCGCCGCGTGGACCATGCAGCCCCTGACGGAAAAATGGCCGGCCGAGGGCCAGCAGCCGGCTTCCGCCGCGGCACTAGCAGCGCGGCTGATTGAGGCCTTCGAGACGCCTTTCACCGTCGACGACACGCCGACAGATGTTGGGGCAAGCGTCGGAATCGCGCTTTATCCTGACAATGGTCACACGGCAGAACATTTGTTGGCCAACGCCGACATGGCGCTCTATCGCGCCAAGAATACCGGCCGTGGGACCGCCTGTTTTTTCGAACCGGATATGGACATGGCGGTCCGCCGCCGCAGACGGCTCGCACAAGAGCTCAGAGTTGCGTTGGCTGACAACCAGTTCGAGGTCTATTACCAGCCGCAGGTCAAAATTCCATCGGCTGAGATCCTCGCATTCGAGGCTCTGCTTCGTTGGCATCATCCTGAGGAGGGACTCATCCTGCCGGGCGAATTCATTGCCATCGCGGAGGAGACCGGCCTCATCGTGTCGATCGGGGAGTGGGTGCTAAGGACGGCGTGCGGCGAAGGCAGCATCGTGGCCGAGACCAATCAAGGTTGGCGTCAATCTTTCGCCCCGCCAATTTCAGCACGACGATTTCCCAAGCCTGGTGCACCGCATCCTTTTGGAGACCGGCTTACCGCCGGCGCGTCTCGAGCTTGAAGTCACGGAGACGACTCTGTTCGAAGACCTGCAGCGGGCGCTCGATGCTCTGCGCCGCTTGAGAGCACTCGGCGTCAGCATTGCCATGGACGACTTCGGCACGGGGTACTCATCTCTGTCTTCGCTACAGGCCTTTCCCTTCAACAAGATCAAGATCGACCGCGAGTTTATCGAACATCTGATTGAGCGAAAGCACGCGGCCATGATCGTCCGGTCCGTGCTCGGTCTCGGCAAGAGCCTGGAAATTCCCGTGCTCGCCGAACAGCTCGAATTTCTGCATTCGATCGAGTGCGAGGAGGTCCAAGGTTACTAGTTCGGGCGTCCGGCTTCGGCCCAGCAGATTCGCAAGTTGACGGTGAGTGGAC
>JBLMWR010000517.1:0-4010 GCA_050257335.1 Deltaproteobacteria bacterium
GCCAATCAGACCCCCGCCGCAGAGGATCCCCAGCACGTACGCCACCGGCAGGCGGACGCACATTACGCCAATCACGTTGATAAACATCACCGCCCGCGTGTCCCCCGCGCCGCGGAGCGCGTGAACGTAGACCACCATCACCGCCAGCGGAACCTGGTACCATGACAGAAACCGCAGCGCCGGAATGCCGATCGCCCTTACGGCCGGTTCAGTCGTCATAATGCCATAGATAATGTGTGCACCCAGGAGATAGACGACCGCGCCCGCGATCGCCACGAAGATGCAGTGCCGGGCCGCCTCGTTCCCCAGCCGCCTGGCCAAGAGCGGGTCGCCGGCCCCCAGGCTCTGCCCGACCAGCGTTGCGGCGGCGTAGCCCCAGGCGGTGGCGGGAAGATACGTCAGGGCTTCGGCCTCCATGCCGATCATGTGCGCGGCGGTAAACGCCTGCTCGTGCGATCCGTCCCCCAGCCGAGAGATGATCATCAGAAACATCCACTGCCCGCTCCACATGAGAATGCCATCGACTGCAGCCGGAATGCCGATCTGCAGAATGCGGCGGATGTCGTCGACGTGGGGAACGAGGTAGTCGCGACGGAGCTTCAGATCGTGGACCCCGCCGGAAAGAACGCCGAGCATCAAAATGCCCCCGCAGATGCGGGCCGTCACCGTGGACGTCACGATGCCGTCGATTCCCCACGGCTCAATCGGCCCCAGTCCGAAGACGAGACTGCTTGCCAGGAGCATGTTGAGGACGTTGACGAAACCGAGGACGTACATCGGCGTGCGCATGTCTCCCGCTCCGCGGAGGGCCGCCGAGCCGATCAGGCAGTAGCTGAAGAATATGTGCCCGAAGGCGTCGGTGCGGAGGAACCCGACGGCGACGCGGTATGCTTCACCCCGCATCTGCTGCATCCCGGCATAGAACGGAGCGAGAGCGAAGAGGAGCGCGAAGACGACAAGTCCCAGCCCGCCGGCGAGGGTGAGGGACCGGTTGGCGAAGCGGTTGGCCTGCTCGAAATCTCCTGCCCCGCGGGCGCGGGCCACGAGCGCCGTCGTGCCCGTCCCCACCAGGGAGAAAATCAGCGTCGCCAGCCAACTGATGTATCCCGCGATTCCGACCGTCGTGGTGTACACGCCGACGCCGTGCGGACCGGTGCTCACCTGTCCGGCCAGCCAGGTGTCGAAGAGGCTTACGCAGAAGTTGAGAAACTGCTCGCCCAGCGCGGGAATCGCCAGCATGAGGACGCGGCGCCGCAGCTCCCCGGGAGCCGGCGCTGTTCGATCGCCGCCGGCTGTGTCCGTATTGCGTTCAGGCATCGGGCAGCTTGAACCCCATGTCTTTCAGCCGGGTACGCAGAAGCGCCGCGACCTGCTGCGAGACCGCGTCGTCGGGAAAGAGGGTCAGGTACAGCGCCCTGCCCGCGGCGCGGGCCGCACAGACTTTTCCCACGGCCGGGCCGCCGCCATGCTGCACACCGCGCACGCGGGGATTCTTCGGAGAACTGGCCATCGCTTCAACCCCGAGGCGGTCGATGGCGGCGGTCGGGAGCGATCGCGAGTAGCCCAGCCACCCGGAATGCCACCGGCATCGAAGCGAGTCGGGCGTCAATCTGATCGTGGTCCGACCACGAACGGCAATCAGCCCCATCGCCAGCGGCACGAGGCCCGCAATCAGAAAGGGGATCGAAAACACGACGAAGAGAATGCGCACGGGCAAAAAGGGAATCTGCCAGGCGCCGCCGATAAAAGAGAAGATGCCGGCGAACCACGCCACGCTGAAAGGAACGGTAAACACGGGGGCGAGCCAGCGCCAGGGCGAGTTCAAGGCCAGCAGGTAGTGAAACTGCAGGACGTCGGGAGAATCTTCGTCGATGTGGATCGGGCTGCCGGGAGAAAGGTCGGCGGGGGCGAGTCGCTCGAGCGGCGAGGCGGGGATACCGGCGGCGGGCCGCTCTTCGGCGGCGGGCTCGGTCTCCGACGCAGGCTCGCCGCCGTGACACAGAAAGTCGTTGATCCGATCGACGAGCCAGTCCTTCTCGGCGTCGGCCAGCGCCGTCCCGAATTTCGCCGCGCGGGGCGACCCCTGCACTTCGATCCGATAGACCGGCTTGTCGTTCTGCTGGTACGACTCGACGAGCGCGGCCCGCGAATCGGGGGTCAGATGCGTTTCTTCGATCCGCTTGCGATTGAAGAGCACCCGCTGAATAACGAGCCGGTCGCGATCGAGCAGCAGGAACGTGCGCTCGTATTTCATCTTCATCCAGAACCAGGCCATTCCCAGGCCGACCGCCCAGAAGAGGCCCAGGAATGCGACCACGCCGAGCATCGGCGGCGCGTCATTTCCATTACCCCGAAGAAGCGCCCCAAGGAGCACTGTGGTGAAAACGCACATGAAGCCGTTCCAGGCCACGGCGAAACATCCCAAGCCGGACGCCGATTTGCCTCCCCCCGGGATGTACAGCACGAGCCGATCGTCGGCGGCTTCAACGACCTTGATCTGACTGCCGGCCGGAATCGTCGGCAAGGCTACGTTCGACGTAATCCCGGAAAGAGAGGGGGGCGCGCCGGTGACCGGTTCGAGTTCCGGCGGCGGACATTTCGCCTGCGGCAGATCGAGGAGCGGCCAGGCATGTCCGCAAAACGGGCACTCGACCCGCCCCGCGTCATCGACCAGGTCCGCTTTGATCTCGGCGCGACACACGGGACAGACGATTTCAGACATGCGTCGGTGGCCTTCTCTTCCTTCGCGTCTTTGCGCCTTTGCGTGAGTCCTTCTTTCGAAGCAGCCTCACCGCGAAGACGGACGAAAAGAGTCTCACGCAAAGGCGCAAAGCGATTCCGTTGGCAGCCGGTCGGTGAAATTGGGCCGGTGAATTCATGTCGCGGCGTATTTCCGAAACCATCCAACCGTTGAACGTTGCCGCCGGCTCAGCGGATCAAACCGTCTTCGCGCAACAGGTCGATCGCGTCGGAGACGGCGGCGACGGTGCGGTCGATGTCGGCGTCGGTGTGGGCGCCCGAGAGCATCGCCCGCCAGCCGAAGAAATCGACCCCGCCCACGAGCAGAGCGCAGCGGAAAGCGTGCGTCAGTTTCGCGTCGATCTTCCGATCGAGCTTTTCCACCGCATTGCCGTAGGGGATGAAATCGTCCGCATCGGGGCGCGGTCCCACGTATTCCGGGACGACTGTCACCCCCGAGAATTCGCCGTACGCGATCCAGTCGACGTTCTTCCGCTCGAAGACTTCGTTGAGCCCCGTGCGAAGGCGCTTGCCCGCCTCATTGGCGATGCGGCACGGCTCGCCCGTCGCCACGACTTCGAGCGCCGCCACCCCGGCCGCCGCCGAGAGCGGGTTCCCATTGTATGTGCCGGGGTGCTTCATCTTCTTCCCCCAGCGGTTTTCGACTTCGAGAGCGCTCATCAGGTCGGCCCGGCCGGCCAGGCACCCTCCGGGGAGGCCCCCTGCGAGAATCTTCGCCATCGTCGTCATGTCGGGCGTAATCTCGTAGTGCCCCTGCGAACCCCCCGGCGCGATCCGGAACCCGGTGATCACTTCGTCGAAAATCAGGATCACGTTCTTCCGCGCCGTCAGCGCCCGCAGGCCGCGCAGGAATTCGCTGCGCATCGGCACCAGCCCCCAATGCCCCCCCGTCGCTTCCAGAATGATGCACGCCGGCTGGTGCTCGTCGATCGCCCGCTCCACCGCCGACAGGTCGTTCGGCGGAACGACGACCAGGTCCCCGAGGACGCCCTCGGTAATCCCGGGCATCGAGTAATCTCCCGTGCCATACGGCGGATCGGCGGCGGGAATCAAAAGGTCGTGCCAGCCGTGAAAATGTCCGGCGAATTTGACGACCTTGCGTTTGCCGGAAACGATCCGCGAGATGCGCAGGGCCATCAGCGTCGCTTCAGTTCCGCTGTTGACGAACCGCATTCTCTCGGCCGAGCGGATCAGCTTCTGCACCCACTTCGCCCATTCGATTTCGAGCGCGTGGCAGGCCCCCGGGTGGG
>JBLMWR010000518.1:0-2938 GCA_050257335.1 Deltaproteobacteria bacterium
AAGGCTCAACGTGATGATGGGAGATGCGGATTCGGCAGGGAACGGGTATTTCGTCTCGCGAACGCCCGACTTTGTGGTTCGGATTGACAGTGATGGACGGCTGATTCACCTTGCCGGACGGATGCCCGCGAAGCGGCAGACTCTCGACGTCGGCGATGGCCCGCCGCTGGACGCCTATTTCAACACGCCGACCAGCCTCGCGGCTCAGCCCGACGGCTCTGCGGTCTACGTATGCGGGGGAGACGAATACGATATCAGGCGAGTTCCCGCCGACGGAAAAGGGACCACGGCCACGCTGATGCAGAACGGGCGCTGGTACGTGGCGCGGGTGCATCCCAATCGCAGTCGAGGCGCAGCCGTGGTGAAGCCAGGAGTGGTCGGCAAACTCCTTCCCGACGGGCAATTGACGGATCTTATGGTCAGCCACCTGCTCGGACGCGACGCCGACGGAAATCTGTACGGGCTGGTGTATCCGTGGGTCGGAATGACGCAGTTCGTGCAGGGCCGAGGCCTGCTGGGAACCAGGATCTTCCGGCTTCGGCGCGTCACGGGGGGCGATAAACAGTGATCGCCCGATTCGCGGCCGGCATCGCTTGCTGCATCCTGTTCGGCATTCAGCCGACGCCGGGACATTGTGCGGCGAACGCGAGCGAAGCTTTCGAGCTCCCCTCTCCGGACCGCCGACCCCAGCTGTTTCCGCAGCTTACGTCCGATGGACAAGGCACGTTCCTGCTTGTGTGGCAGCAGGGCAGGAACTACTACCAGCAACAGGAAGGCGACGTCTTCGCGCTGCGCCTCGACTCGTCGGGACATCCTCTCAGTCGCCAGCCGATCCGCATCTGCAATGCGGCGGGTTCCCAGGAACGGCCACGCGTGAGCTATTCGGCTCAACACTTCCTCGTCGTCTGGCAGGACCTGCGAAATGGGAGGGACTGGGATCTGTACGGCATGCGCCTCGACGCCGACGGCCGCCCCCTGGACCGGACGGAAGGATTTCAGCTGGCGGGCGGTGCCGGCAATCAGGCCGGCGCGGCCATCGCGCCCGCCCGGGGCGGATGGCTCGTCGTGTGGCAGCACTATGACGGGCGTTATTACGTGATCCACGCGAAGACCGTCGGCGAATCGGGCGAGGTCGGGCCGGAACAGGCGCTGTCCTTTCAGGGCGAGATTCTGCACGGAGGGGATCTGGCGCTGACTGCGGTCGGCAGCCAGTGGCTGCTTTCCTGGAAGGACGAGCTCAAATGGCGACCGGGGCCCGGCATGATCACGCGAAGATTCGCGCGCCTTGCGCTGAGTGATGGAAAGCTAGCCGTGGAAGAGATGCAACGCTCGCCGTCGATCATCCTTGGAAGGCAAGGCGGTGGCTTCGCGACGGCGCCGGGAAATGGCGCGGCGTTCGTCGGATGGGGAGAAAGCGGCCGCGGCCGCCTGATTCCCCAAGGCGCGGTGTTCCCAACCGATCGTGCTATTCCGCACCGGAATCCCAATTCGGATCCCGATCCCGGCATTTCCGGCTGGAATACCGACCGGGTTTTCACACTGTTCGGCGTCAACCTGCAGGTGGAAGGTCCTTTGGCTGCGGCGTTCGGTGGAGGCCGGTACATGGTGGTGGGACGAATGCGATCGGCGTCCGGCCCGGGTCGGACGATCCGGTACCGGATCGTTGGCTCGCAATTCGACCGATCCGGCCGCCGATTGTCGGATCCGCAGCGACTTCCCATCTTCCGCGAATCGGATCACCCTCTCGCCAACCCTGCGCTTGCCATCGGGCCGGAGGGCTCCATTCTGGTTTTCGAGCAGGAAGACGGCCCCGGGCAGCACCGCTTGCGGGTCATGAGGATCGGTTCGCAATGAACGTGCTGTCGCGCTTGGTCAAGACGCTGACCTTGTCCTTTCTGCTCTGCGCAGGGGGCCAGACGCAGGCAGCGCTCAACGCCGCGGGCCGAGACTACTCATGGGATGGCAGGGTTTTCACCGTGCCGCTCGAAATCAAGGACAACTCCGGCGTCGCGCGGCACGATTGGCCCGTCACCAGCGGTGTTCCGTTGCCCTTCGGCTTGGTCCGGGACACGACGGAACTGCGCCTTACCGATTCCACGGGCCGCGAGCTGCCGTGCCAGTTCAAGGTCCTGAGCCGCTACTGGGCCCGCGACCGATCCATTCGCTGGGTCCTGCTCGATTTCCAGGTTGACCTGCCCGCGAAAGGCAGGGTAGTCGTGAGGCTGACGAATCGGGCTCCTCACTCGCCCGTGCGCAATCCGATCTCGTTGATCGAGACGCAGGACGAAATTCGCGTCGACACCGGTCCGCTTACGGCGGTCGTGTCGAAAAAAGACGGCACGATTCTCAGCTCGGTGAGCGTTGGCGCGAAGGAGATCCTGCACGCGGGCCCGGGCGACGGGCCGACGCTCCGCTCGGGTGCCGTGCAGCACATGGAGCACGACCGCGGCCCCTCCTGGAACACTCACGGCTGGAGCAAGACCCGGTCGGTGGAGCGCGTGAACATCGACGAGGCGGTGTACCGGCCACGCGCCGCGGCGAGCGTCGCGGTCGAAACGCGGGGGCCTCTACGCGCGGTCATCGTGATCCACGGCCGCCACGAGCCGACCCGCGTCGGCCCCGGTATCGTCAACACGGGCATCTACAACTACACCACGAGGCTGCATTTCTACCGTGGTCAGACGTTCGTCAAGGTCGAGCATGCGATCGAAAACTCGGACCGGAAGATGCCCCTGACCGACTATATGTTTCACGAGGCAGGACTGATCCATACCCTGCGTCTCAAGGGAGACGTCACGCTCAGCGGCGGCGGGCGCGAAGCGCTGGAAGGTCTGCCGCCCGTCGCGAAGATGCGGCTGCCGCAAGGAGGCGAAGGCTGGCTGTACCAGTCGGCGGGACGGACGGAGCTCAAGTACGGCCGTTACCGGGCGCTCGAAGG
>JBLMWR010000519.1:0-3734 GCA_050257335.1 Deltaproteobacteria bacterium
GAATTCTGCCGGAAGTGTCGTCAGAATCTGCTCGGCGCGCCGCCCGATCTGGAGCATTTCGGATCTGGTCATGCGGCCAGCCTTCGGACTGATGAGCAATTCCTGCCAGGCCAGACCCAGCGATCGCCGCCGGTCCGGCTCCGAAAGCGCCGCCGAATCGAACAGGGGAACCAGCCGGTCGGCGCTGTCCGCCGGCGGCGTTTCGTCTTCCAAGGGGTGCTTGCCGATCTGGTGGTGGGTAAAAGCGACGTGTGGCATCTCGGTGGCCCGGCTGGGCATGTGGCAGGCGGCGCAGTCGTTCTGCCGTTCCTGCATTCGTTGCGGAAGCCCGAGCCGGCACTGCTCGTCCTGATGGCAGGAGAGGCAGACCGTCCGGTAGTGGTCTGCCCGGTCTTCGGGCGCAGTGGCGGCATGTGGGTCGTGGCACGTCACGCACGACAGCGTGTCGCTGTTCTTGTAACAGGCGCTGCGCGCCAATTGCCCGACGTGCCCCACGACCTGCATCGCCGTCCGCGGCTTCCGGATCAAATACTCCTGGCGGTATTTCTCCAGCGCTTCACCGGCACGAAAACCCTCGGCGTGAACGTCGCGACCGGGCACGCGAATGTCGCCCTGCAGGTGACACTGATGACAGATCGCCTCCGACAGCTTCCGTGACAGGCGCCGCGGATTGACGATCGCGCGCTGCGCCGCGGCGCGCTCCCCTGCGGCGGCCGATTCCTGCTCGACGTGCACCTTTCCCGGGCCGTGGCAGCGTTCGCAGCCGATCGACGGCTCGATGATGCGCATCCGCAGGTCGCTGAGCGTGCTCCGCTCGACGTGCCCCGAGTGACAGAACAGGCACCCCTCGGGGACGGTCCTTCCGAACGGCATTCGGTTGGGACCTTCGAAGCCGGGTGAAAGCGCCCATGCCTGCCGCGATTCGAACCAACTGATCGGAGATTCGACGAGAAAACCGTCGGTGGCGACGAGATACCCTCTGCCGAAATGTCCGGATCCGAACCGGTACCGCACGGGAAGCCGCGTCTGCAGCGATTCCGTCCCGTCGTCGAGGAGCAGGCTGACCTCGTGGATCAACTCCCCGTCCCAGCGCGTCGTGCGGTAGCGCCGCCCGGTCGCCGGGTCGTCGAAGACCGCGTCGGCCGGCTCGTCAGCGGCGACGACTTCCGCCAGGGCCCGGCTGTGGGGCGTTTCGAGATACGATTCGAATTGATCGGGATGGCATTTCCGGCACGCCTGGCTGCCGACGAATTCCGGCTGTACGCGCCATTCGACAGCGACCTCGGTCGATGGAGCACCTGCGACCGGGCCAGACTGCCGGCTGGCGGCCGGTTTAGCCTGCGGCCGCACCCAAGCCCACCACGATGCGACGACGACCCCGCCGACGGCCCCCACGACGAGCAGCGCTTTCAAAACCTGCCGGAGCGGCGGATCCTGCAAACGATTGTCACCCGATGGGGTCGCTGAAGTCAATTGCTCTCTCCTCATCGCCGGCAAGCCCGTTCACGCTATCCGAAGCCCTCGTCCCAGTTCGTGCCGTCCCGCGCACGCTTGCCAATCCTGGATGGCGTATCGCGCCTGCCTCGAAGACGCAAACTATCGCGTTTCGTTGCCGCGGTGCACTCGTCGCTTCAACTGTTGAATTTCGTCCCGCATCCTGCGCTCCGCCGCCATGTTCCGTTTCGTGCGGTAGATCGACGCCAGCATTTCGCAGGTTTCGACATGCTCGGGATCGAGGCGGTATGACGTTTCGAGCGCGCGGATCGCGGCGTCCGCGTTGCTGCAGTACGACTCGCACAGTCCCAGATAGTACCAGTCCTCGGCACTCCGACGGAGCCCGGTGAGATCAGCGAAATAGCCGGCAGCCTCGACGAATCGACTCGCTTGAAAACTCGCCGTGCCGAGCACCGCCAGAGCCGTCGTCTTGTCGCTTGTCGAGAGATGGTCGAAACCGAGCACGCGGCGGGCGGCCTGTTCGGCCTCGGGCATCTGTCCGCGCGAACGGTAAAGCCGCGCGAGCGCCGCTGCAGCCGCGGCGTCGGCAAATTCGCCCTTGAGCGTCGCCAGCAATTGCACGGCCCGGAAGCCCGCTCGCCGTCGCACGGGGGATGATTCATCTCCGGCGTCGGGATGCACCGAGAACCTTTCCCAGGCCAGCCCCAGCGATCTCTGCCGCTCTCCCAGCGACAGCTCTGATGCGTCGAACAGCGGAATCAGCCAGTCTCCGCCGTCAGCCGGCGGCGGCTTGTCCGAAACAGGATGAATGCCGATCTGATGATGGGTAAAGGCGACGTGGGGAAGCACCGTCTCCTTGCCTGGCATGTGGCACGCGGCGCAGTCGTTCTGCCGCTGCCTGGTCCGTTCGGCGACATCCAGCGAACATCCGCGGTCGGCGTGGCAGGAAAGGCAGATCGACCGGAAGTGTTCCACCCGGTCCGCGGGGGGAACCGGCGCGTGCGGGTCGTGGCAGGTCATGCAGGTTAACGTCCCGGACTGCCGATAGCACGCGCTGTGCGCCAACTGCTCGGCGTGTCCCACGATTTCCATCGCATCGCGGGGCTTCCGAATGCGATACTCCTGTCGATATTTCTCGAGAGGTTCTCCGGGGCGATAATCTTCTGCATGGCCTCCGCCTGCCGGCACGTGGATGTCCCCCTGTAAATGACACTGGCGGCAGACGTCCTCGGCGAGTTTTCTGGTCAGGCGCCGGGGGTTGACGATTGCAGCGTCGCGTTCGCCGGAGGCGGCGGGGCGGGTGGACTCCTGCTCGACATGCTCGCGGCCCGGGCCGTGGCACCGTTCGCACCCGATGGAATCTTCGAGGATCCGCATCCGCACGTCACTCAACGTGCTCCGTTCCACGTTCCCCGAATGACAGAACAGACACTCCTCGGGGACGGTCCTTCCGAACGGCAACCGATGGGGGCCTTCGAAGCCCGGCGAAAGCCCCCATGCCTGCCGCGATTCGAACCAACTGATCGGGGCTTCGACGAGAAAACCGTTCGTCGCGATCAGATACGTCCGGCCGAAATGCCCGGAACCAACCCGGAATCGAAGCGGAAATTCCCGCCGGCCGAATTCCGCGGAGTTTTCTCCCAGCAGCGACACCTCTTGCACCAGTTGCCCGCCGACGCGTTTCACCCGATATCGCCGAGCCGCGGGTCGGTCATCGAACGAGGCATCGCCTGGTTCTTTATCCGGCGCGACGCGCACCAGCGTGCGGCTGTGTTTTGTTTCGCGGAACGAGGCAAATTGATCCGGATGACAATTCCGGCAGGCTGCGCTGCCGACGTATTCGGGCTGTGATCGCCATTCGAGGCCCTGTTCGGCAGGTTCCGTGAAGTCGGACCCATCGGCCCCGCTCTCTGCAGCCTGTCGCGTCTGCGGACTGCGGAGAGTGATCCAGCACCCGAGTACGGCTACGGCGGTAATCACGAGCCCCAGGAGGATCTTTCCCGTCGCCCGCCCCGGCGGTTCCAGCCCAGTCGAGTTTTTGATGGAACTCATGGCGCTTTGCACTCGTACGGCGTGATTCTCTTGGCACCCTCCCTGGTATCGCCGTCGTTGGCCCAAGGCCCACGGCCAGACGACTCCGCCACGACGCCGAAAGAGGAAACGTCAGGCCCGCCGGATCGACCGTCGGGGGCCGCACCGGAGTTCGTCCGCTGCGCCGGCCCGCTGCAACGGATATCGGGCGCATTGGCGGTTCGGGCTGCTCACGACGCGGCGCGGAA
>JBLMWR010000520.1:0-4379 GCA_050257335.1 Deltaproteobacteria bacterium
AGCTCGCGCAAGTACACGATGCGTCAGCGCAAGCCGCTTCCGGTCATGGCGGCACGCTGTCAACATGCAAGATGTATCCGAGCGAGCGACGACGCACCGACGCGTGGGCTTGCTCGACACACCCTACCTTTCTGTGAGAAATGCGGGCTAAACGTAGCTGTGCGGCTCGTCGGGAAACTCGCCCCGCTGCACTTCGGCCACGAACTGCCGCACGGCGCCCGTCGCGCGGGCCGCCAGGTCGGCGAACGGCTTGACGAATTTCGGCCGGAAATCCCCCGTCAGCCCCAGCATGTCCTGGGTGACGAGCACCTGCCCGTCGCAGTCGGGGCCCGCTCCGATTCCGATCGTCGGAATCGCAAGCTCGGCGGTAATGCTCCGCGCCACTCCCCGCGGGATGCATTCCAGCACGATGGCAAAGGCCCCGGCCCCTTCCGCCGCCCGGGCGTCGGCCGCGAGCCGCTCGGCGTCGCGCTGCACCTTATACCCTCCGCGCCTCAGCACCGACTGGGGCGTGAGGCCCACATGGGCCATCACCGGAATGTCGGCTGCCGACAGGGCCGCGATCGTCGCCGCCTGGTGAACGCCCCCCTCCAGCTTCACCGCCTGCGCCCCCGTCCGCTTGAGGATCGTCCCCGCGTTTTCCACCGCCTGCGCGGGGCTGATCTGAAACGTCATGAACGGCATATCCACGACGACCAGCGCCCGCCGCACGCCGCGAACCACCATCTCGGCGTGATAGACGATCTCGTCCAGCGTCACCGGCAGCGTGGTCGCTTTGCCCTGCACCACCATCCCCAGGCTGTCCCCCACCAGAATCGCGTCGACCCCCGCCGCGTCGAGCAGCCTCGCCCACAGAAAATCGTACGCCGTCAGGACCGACAGCTTCTTCCCCTGCTTCTTCGCCTCGACGAACCGCGGCACCGTGACCGGACGGTCGTCAGAGGAACCGGGATCTCCCACAGGCCTGGCCGACATCGAACGCCTTTCCACAAACCGAGGACTCCGAACGAACCACTCGCCCTCGTCATTGTGTCAGCCCGACGCCCCCCCCGGCAAGTGATGCCCGCCAAAAGCAAACCCGCGCCGGGTGCCTCCGTGGATTGCGGGCGGGTGGCGCGGTCAGAACGGCACAAGCCACGCGCAGCGCTGCAGCAGCGAATTGACCGCAGGTGTCGTCGATCAGCTTGTAATGGTCGTCGTCGGCGATGAGCATCTTCACGGAGAGGAGGCTCTGAGATGCGCCTGCAGCCTCACCTTGAGACATTCGAATTCCCGCTCGACGATCCGCAAGGTCACGCGGGTCGCCTCCAGCCGCGCCGCGCGGGCCATCTCCTCCAGCCCCATCGCCGCCTCGTAGGCCGGCCCCAGCCCGAAATTGCTCACCGACCCCTTCAGCTTGTGCGCGGCCCGCGCCACCCCGCCCAAGTCCTCGCGATACAGCGCCTGTCGGATCTCCTCCAGCGCCGCGGGATACTGCGCCACAAACGCCTCCACCAGCTCGCGCAAAAGCGATTCGTCTCCCCCCAGATCCTCGAGCACCGTCCCCCAGTCGATGGCCGCCGCGGCGCGATTCGTCTCTGATTCGATCGGATCACCGGCCCGGCGATAAAGATGCCTGGACATGTCGACTCTGTCGCCTTGCTTGAAGAATCTCGAACTTCGAGGCTGGCCGCTCCTGGCCGGCCGCACGGCCGAATGGCCGTCATGATGTGCTCCTTTGCAAACATAGGTCACACAATCCGCGCAACCAGTGAAATCCGGCCGAAAATCGAGACAGCCCCCACAACCGTCATAAACCGACCCGGCGCCGTGCGCCGCCGCGCAGCGCGCTCCCCGCCCTGCTCCGCCGCGCGTGTCGCAGAGCCGCCCCCCTCTTCCATTCAACCCTGCCGCCGTCCGCGGTAGACTGGCGGCGTCTCTGCTCATCTCCGCGAAAGAGAATCCAATGTCAGCAGCACGCACGAGAACAGACCTGCCCCCGACCGCGCGTTTCTCCCTCCCGGTCCGCGCGGTGGTCGTCCCGGCGCTGCCCCTGCTCGCCGGCTTTCTGCTCGCCGCCGCGACCGCAGCCGCCGCTCCGCCCCCCAACATCGTCTTCATCCTCACCGACGACCACGGATACGGCGACCTTTCGTGCCACGGCAATCCCGTTCTCAAGACGCCGCATCTCGATCGGCTGCACGACGAAGGGGTCCGCTTTACGGACTTTCACGTCAGCCCGACGTGCTCGCCGACCCGTTCGGCCCTGATGACCGGCCGGCACGAGTTCCGCAACGGCGTCACGCACACCATCCTCGAACGCGAACGACTGGCCCCGGCGGCGACGACGCTCGCACAGGTTTTGAAGTCCGCCGGTTACACGACCGGCATCTTCGGGAAATGGCACCTCGGCGATGAACCCGCCTACTGGCCCGACAAGCGCGGCTTCGACGAAATGTTCATTCACGGCGCCGGCGGCATCGGCCAGAGCTATCCCGGCAGTTGCGGCGACGCCCCCGGCAACACCTATTTCAACCCGGCCATCCTGCATAACGGCAGGTTCGAGAAGACGAACGGGTACTGCACCGATGTTTTCTTTGCCCGGGCGCTCGCGTGGATGGAATCCGTCAAGGGACGCCAGCCGTTCTTCTGCTACATCCCCACCAACGCGCCGCACGCTCCCCTGCAGGTCCGCCCCGAGGATGAACGGCGCTATGCCGACAAGGTGTCGAGCCCCAGCGTCGCCAGATTCTTCGGCATGATCGCCAACATCGACGACAACGTCGGCCGGCTGCTCGCGAAGCTCAAGGAGTGGAACATCGAGCGCGAAACCCTCGTCATCTTTATGAACGACAACGGCGGCACGGCGGGCGTGCCCGTCTTCAACGCCGGCATGCGCGGACAGAAAGGAACACCATGGCTCGGCGGGACCCGCGCCTCGTCGTTCTGGCGCTGGCCCGGGACGCTGAACCCCGCCAGCGTCGATCGGCTCTGCGCGCACATCGACTTCCTGCCGACGCTCGCGGCCGTCGCCGGAGCGCAGCTCACCGGCGCGGTCGGGGCCCAGGTCGAAGGGCGAAGCCTGCTGCCGCTCCTGAAAGATCCCGGGGCCCCCTGGCCTGACCGCACCCTGTTCACCCACCTCGGCCGCTGGCCGAAGGGGACCGATCCCCGGGAATACAAGTATCGCCAGTGCAGCGTCCGCACGCCGCGCTGGCACCTCGTCTGCGTCGCGAACGACGGCAAAAAGGCCTGGCAGCTCTTCGACGTAGCGGCCGACCCCGGCGAGAAAACCGACGTCGCCGCCGCCCGCCCCGAAGTGATCCGCGAACTCGACGCCGCCTACGACGCGTGGTGGGCCTCGGTGCAGCCGCAGCTCGTCAACGAAAACGCGGTCGGCCCGCCGGTCAATCCCTTCAAGGAACTCTTCGAAAAACAGTTCGGAAGCGCGCGCGTGCCGTAGGACGGGCTTCCAGGCCCTTCCGTCCATTGCAGCGCCCCCGGCATGACCCTGACGCTCAGGAGTGCGGCGAGGACTCTCTGCATGAGTACATTCTGATCTTCCTTCACACGGTGCTTCCGCAACCCGGACTGAGCTTCGCCGATCAGGTGAAGGCCGAACCCGAAATGTTCAATCCGGATAGCGGTTGGGAATCGAACCAATCGAGATTCCCGGAGGCCATTGCCCGATCCTGTCCCGTCCGAGCGAGCTTGCCGAAGCACTTGTTAGTTCGATTTCGCCGTCATAAGTCGGAGCACCAGGACGGCTATTGAACTTCTCGTCGCTGGCGTCCGGGGCTGGGAAGCCGGATTGCGGGTGGCGAGCGTCCTGGGATTTGCGCATATCTTCGCTGATTCGCGGAGGGACACGTTGCTTGACACTGTCGACAATGTACTTGACATTGTCGACAGAGTCACGTATGGTACCGTGAAAGACCAAAGGCGTAATCGATCCGCACGACAGGGACTTTCCAGAGAACAGCGACTCACCACGCTGTGGCCCATGTCCATCGCCACCTTCATCAAGCAGGATCTCATTGCGAGCATTCGCTCGGGAAAGATCCATTCTGAGCGACTGACCCTGGAGGCCCTTTCCAAACGGTATCAGGTGAGCACCAGGCCGGTACGCAGCGCGGTGCGGCAGTTGATCGAGGAGAAATATCTCGAGAAGCGAGATAACGGGCGCTTGGCGATTCGCCGGAAACCGCCGTCCGGCGCCGTGTCGCCGCCGCAAGAGCCCGTCGACTGGTGTGCCGTCATTGCCAATGACCTGGTGGAGCTCAGCCTCGAAGGCGCGCCCGTGTTGCTTCGCGAAGAAACGACGGCCGAGAAGTATGGCATCGGGCGCTCCACCGTTCGCGAAATTTTTCTGCGGCTGGCCGGTCGCGGAATCCTGCGGC
>JBLMWR010000521.1:0-2581 GCA_050257335.1 Deltaproteobacteria bacterium
ACGGCAAGGCGCCGGAAGCGGCCGCCAACGCGAAGCTGCGCGAGGCGAAGATCACCCGCGTCGATCTGATCGCCTCGAACATCCATATCCTCGATCACTTCCTCTCGACCTGGCCTACCGATCCGGCCGCCGATCAGGCCAGTTTCGCGCTGGCCAACTCGCTGCTCGATCTGGAGCAGTACCAGGCGGCGATCGAGCGCTGCGGGACGTTCGCCGAACGCTATCCCGAGAGCAAGCTCCTCGACAGCTTCTGGTATGTGATCGGGTACAGCCAGTTTGCGCGCGGTCAGCACGACGCGGCTCTCGAAATGTGCCGCAAAGTTGCCGACTATAAACGAAAGGACCCCGCCACCGGCGTGGAGATCGCGGCGGCGAACCAGTGGCAGGCGATTTACATCATGGGGCAGGTTTTCCACAGCCTGGGGAAGCCGGCGGAAGCGATCGCCGAGTACAACCGGGTGAAGGACCGCTTCGCCGACGCCAGCGAGGCGATCGACTTTTTCACGCGGAAGGAGATCAGCCTGCCGGAAGTGACGACGGTGAAACCCGCTGCCGCGGCGAAAGTGCCCCTCAAGTTCCGCAACGTGACGAGCGCGAGCATCAAGGTGTACCGCATCGATCTTCTGAAGTTCGGGCTGCTGCAGCGGAACCTGAGCCGGATCACAGGGATCAACCTCGCCGGCATCCGCCCGTACCACGACCTGACCCTGGCACTGGGGGACGGCAAGGATTACCGCGACCGCGAAAGGGACCTGGAATTGCCCCTCAAGGAAGAGGGAGCGTATCTGGTCGTCTGCCAGGGGGACAACCTGTACACGAGCGGCCTGGTGCTGGTCTCGCCGCTGGTGCTGGAGATTCAGGAAGATGCGGCCAGCGGGCGGGTGCGGGTCACGGTCAAGGATGTCGTCGCCGAGAACTTCGTGCACGACGTGCACGTCAAGGTGATCGGCAGCGCGAACGACCAGTTCGTGTCGGGCCAGAGCGACCTGCGGGGGATCTTCGTGGCCGACGGCATCAACGGAACGAGCACCGTTATCGCCCGGACCGACGCCAACCGCTATGCGTTTTACCGCGGCAAGACTCCGCTGGGGAACGTTCCGCAGGCGAATGCGCCGGCGGAAGGGAAGGCGCGCGGAGGTCGTCAGCCGGAGGCGCAGGGAAAAGAGCTGCTGCGTCAGAATCTGTATGAGCAGAACTCGATTTTCAACGGCGAGCAGCGCGATAACTATAAAAACGTCATCAAGAACCCGACGCGAGGAGTGAAAGCGAAAGCGGCGTTCTGAGTGTCGTTTGGGGGCGCCGGCTGAATTGCGAAACCGGAAGCGTGCGGCAAGCGCAATTGCGACAGCATGCGCAATGACTACGCGGGAAATGACGAGGTCAAGTGACTGCAGCGCTCGCGGAACCGGGCGATGGCTTCGTCCCGTTCGGACTGCGTCGATTCATAGACGGCGCGCAGCAGCCGCTCCTGGGCGTTTGTCAATTCGCAGTTGCGGCGGACCATGGCGGTGCGGGCCGCGGCGAGGCTGCGCTCCAGGGGCATGGCGTCGGCCAGTTCGCCGTGCCACACCGCTGTAAACGAAGGAATGTATTTGGGGAGCAGTTCTCCGCCGGGGAGAATCATGCACATGACGCCGATTGACGAACCGGTATTGAACAGGCTTCCCAGCCCGGTTTTGGTGTGATCACCGATGAAGCATCCGACTTTGACGAGCCCCGTATCCGTCGACTTTCCCTCGAGCGGCACGCGGACGCGCGAATAGTCATTTTTGAGGTCGCTGCTGGTCGAAAGGGCCCCCAGATTGACCCAGGGGCAGAGGTAACTGTGACCGAGAAAGCCGTCATGATACTTGTTGACGTGCCCGTGCAGAATCGACGTCTCGACTTCACCCCCCACGCGGCAGCCCGGCCCGATCGTCGTCCCCCCGCGGATGTTGGCGCGGAACAGCTTCGCGCCTTCGGCAATGTGGCAGGGGCCCTCGAGGCGCGTGAACGATTGAATGACCGCACCTGCTTCGATGCTGATCGGGCCGCGCGTGACATCGAGGACGACGAAAGGGTCGATCCGGGCACCGCGATCTACGGACGCCCGCTCCGGAGAGCCGATCAGGGCCACGTTCTGATTGTCGGGCGTCCATCCCGCGCCGCTGCCGCGCGCGGCAAAATCGCTGGCGATCTGCGCGGCATTTTGCTCCACGAGTTCCCAGGGATGCGACACCAGAGTTCCTGCGGCCGCCACGCGCCGGCGCGTGCGCGCGATCTGATAAATTGCCGATTCCCAGTCTCTACTGTCGAAGACCGTCGCTTCGGCAGGCTCCACCGTCGCGTGCACGACCACGCCGTCCACAACGCCTGCCGTGCCGGATTCGACCGCCTCGAGCGCCGCGGCATCGGTGAGCCAGCGGCCGTTGATGAACAGCGTGGGCCCCTGTCTCAGCCAGGCGGCGTCGTTGATTCGGGCTTCCGGATGCTGTTCGCGGTAGACATCGCGCAGGGCGTCGCGCAGGAATACGCCCCATTCCGTCACGGCCAGGCTGCGGATGACCCGCTCGCGGACCGTGAAGTGGCCGCAACGCAGTTC
>JBLMWR010000522.1:0-6577 GCA_050257335.1 Deltaproteobacteria bacterium
CGTTCATCCGCGTTCATTCGCGGTTCCCCTCTTTTCGTGCGGCCGCCGTTTAAATGGTTCGAGGCAAACTATGATCCGTTTCAAATGCATTCTGCTGATCTGCAGCGTCGCTGGTGCCTTGGGCGCCACCGCATCCGCTCAGGAGGCGGCGGTGGAGGCGCTGAGGGTCTTTCCGCCGAACTTGACGCTGTTGACGAACAAAGATCGGCAGCTCGTGGTCGTGCAGGCCGTGTATACGGACGGAATCACCCGCGACGTCAC
Organism: Deltaproteobacteria bacterium; assembly: GCA_050257335.1. Lineage (GTDB taxonomy): Bacteria > Planctomycetota > Planctomycetia > Planctomycetales > Planctomycetaceae > JACQFH01. The sequence goes on from JBLMWR010000522.1 coordinate 262, forward strand.
CGGCCAGGCGAACTGGACTCTCGCGAACCCCGCTCTCATCCGCCGCGACGGAAACACCCTCTGGCCCGCCGCCGACGGCCAGACGCAGCTCACGATCGAGTTCGGCGGCAAGTCGCTGGTCGTCCCCGTCAAGGTCGAGAAAGCCGCGCAGCCGTGCGAGATCAGCTTCAAACTCGATGTCATGCCGATCTTCATGAAGGCCGGCTGCAACAGCGGCTCGTGCCACGGCGCGGCCCGCGGCAAAGACGGCTTCCGCCTGTCGCTGTTCGGCTATGACCCCGACGGCGACCATTACCGGCTGACGCGCGAGCTGAGCGGACGCCGGCTCGATCTGGCCGTGCCGCAGGCCAGCCTCGTCGTCGAGAAATCGATCGGCGCGGTCCCGCACACCGGCGGAAAGCGCTTCGCTCCCGAGAGCGAGCTGTGCCAGAACCTCGTTGGCTGGATCGCCGCGGGTTGCCCGAGCGACCTGGCCACCATTCCCACCTGCACCGCCCTCGAGATTTATCCCAAGCAGGCCGTGCTGGACGGCGAAGGAGCCACGCAGCAGGTGGCGGTCGTCGCCCATTATTCCGACGGCACCGACCGCGACGTGACTTCCCTGGCCCTGTTCCTCTCGAACAATGACAATTCGGCGTCGATCAACGAGACGGGGCTCGTTACCGCCGGCAAGCGCGGTGAAGCGTTCATTATGGCCCGCTTCGCGACCCACACCGTCGGTTCGCAGTACATCGTGCTCCCCAAAGGGCTCAAGTTCAGCTTTCCCCAGACGACGCCGGCCAACTACGTCGACGAGCTGGTCAACGAGAAGCTCAAGAAACTGCGGATCGCACCGTCCGGCCTGTGCAATGACGAAACGTTCCTCCGCCGTCTGTATCTCGACCTCACCGGCACGCTCCCCACGTTCGACGAGTACAACCGGTTCATGACGAGCGCCGACCCCGAGAAGCGCAACAAACTCATCGACGAGCTGCTCGAGCGCAAGGAATTCACCGAGATCTGGGTGGGCTATTGGGCCGAATGGCTGATGGTCCGCTCGTCGAACGTGATCAGCTACAAGGCGATGCTCCTCTATTACAACTGGCTGGCCGACCAGATCGGCCGGAACGTGCCGCTCGACAAGATGGTGCAGACTCTGCTGGGGGCCAACGGCGGGACGTTCAAGGTGCCGCAGACGAACTACTACCAGAACGAAACGGACACGTTGAAAGTGGCCGAGAACGTGGCCCAGGTCTTCATGGGAATGCGCGTGCAGTGCGCCCAGTGCCACAACCACCCCTTCGACCGCTGGACGCAGGACGACTATTACAGCTTCGCCGCTTTCTTCTCGCAGATCGGCCGCAAGGGGGCTGAAGACTACCGCGAGACGATCATCTTCAATTCCGGCGGAGGCGAAGTCGCCCACCCGGTCGGCGGGCGGCGGATGGCTCCCAAGTTCCTCGGCGGGGACGTGCCCGACGTGGCGGGCAAAGACCGCCGCATCGTCATGGCCAACTGGCTCGCTTCGCCGCAGAACCCGTACTTCGCGCAGAATTTCGCCAACCGCGTGTGGGCGCACTTCTTCGGCATCGGCATCATCGACCCCGTGGACGACGTCCGCATCAGCAATCCCGCGTCGAACCCCGAATTGCTGGCGGAGCTGGCCAAGCGATTCACGGCCACGAATTACGACTTCAAGCAGCTCGTCCGCGACATCTGCCGGTCGCAGGCGTACCAGCGGTCGACCGAACGCAACGAGACGAACATGCAGGACGAGAAGAACTTCGCGCACGCGAACCTGCGGCGGATCAAGGCCGAGTCGCTCCTCGACTGCATCAGCCAGGTGACGAATACGAAGGACAAATTCCGCGGCCTGCCCCTCGGCGCCCGGGCCGTGCAGATCGCCGACGGCAACACTTCGACGTACTTCCTCACCACCTTCGGCCGCGCCACCCGCGAAACGGTCTGCTCGTGTGAAGTGAAGATGGAACCGACCCTGTCGCAGGCGCTGCATCTGCTCAACGGCGACACGGTCAACGGCAAGATCCAGGCGGGAGGGGTGATCGCCAAACTGGTCGCCGAGAAAGTCGAGCCACTGGCGATCATCGAACGGCTGTATGTGACGTGCCTGGCCCGCAAGCCGACCCCGGAAGAGATGGAAGGCTTCAAACCGCTCGTCGCCGGCGGCGACGTCAACAAGACTCTGGAAGATCTCTTCTGGGCGCTCGTCAACAGCCGGGAATTTATTTTTAACCACTGACGGGTAAGCCGGAGCACGCGAACCCATTCGTCAACATTAAAACGCAAAGTTGCAATTCGGACTTGCTTTTCGTGTATTTCGTGTCTTTCGTGGTTTATCAGAAAATGAGATGGGAACCACGAAAGACGCGAAAGGCACGAAATACGGAAAGAAAAGGAACTACTGCGGCACAAGAAATAGAGCCGCAAATGAACACGAATGAGCGCAAATTCGAAATGGCTCCCAAGGCATGTGAGTTTCTATTCGCGTTCATCCGCGTTCATTCGCGGCTCCTGCTTTCAATGCTGATCGCTGCACTCCGCCGGTTTGCGGTAACGAAGAATCGCGAGGATCTGAAGATGGTGTTTCGACGGCGTTCGACTCTCTGGATTCGCGGCGGCATGACCTGCGTCGTCGGTTTGGCAGGGGTGCTGATGGCGTCCGCCGCGTCGGCTCAGGAAGGCAAACCGGCGGAGAAGGTGACCTTCACCGACCACATGCTGCCGATTCTTCGCGCCAAGTGCGGCACGTGCCATTCCGCGGGGCAGGCGAAGGGGGGCCTCGTTCTGGAAAGCTTCTCGGCCACGATGCAGGGGGGCGCTTCGGGGGCGGTCGTCGAAGCGGGCGACCTCGACGGCAGCCGGTTGTGGGCGCTGGTCACCCACAAGGAGCAGCCGGCGATGCCCCCCAAGGAACCCAAACTCCCCGACGAGACGCTCGCCGTCATCCAGAAGTGGATCGAAGGGGGGGCGCTGGAGAACAAGGACAGCCAGCCGAAGATCAAGAAGAAGGCGGCGATGACGCTCAGCACAACGGGGATTTCCGGCGACAAGCCCGAAGGCCCCCCGCCGATGCCCGAAAACCTCTCCACCGAGCCGCTCGCCATCTCGCCGCGGGGCAACGCCGTCACGGCTTTGGCGGCCAGCCCCTGGGCGCCCCTGGCGGCCGTTTCCGGACACCGGCAGGTGCTGCTCTACAACCTCGCCGACTTCACCCTCGCCGGCGTGCTCCCATTCCCGGAAGGGACTGTGCACGTCTTGCGTTTCAGCCGCAACGGCGCGCTCCTGCTGGCGGCCGGCGGCCGCGGCGGTCAGTCGGGACGCGTGATCGTCTTCGACGTGAAGACCGGCAAGCGCGTCTTCGAAATCGGGGCGGAGGCCGACGTTGTGCTGGGGGCCGACATCAGCCCCAGCCACGGCCAGATCGCACTCGGGGGGCCGAAGAAGATGGTCCGCGTCTACTCGACTGCCGACGGCGAGCTGATGTTCGAGATGAAAAAGCACACCGACTGGATTACCAACATCGAGTTCAGCCCCGACGGCGTCCTGCTGGCGACGGCCGACCGGTCGAACGGCCTGGTCGTGTGGGAAGCGAACACGGGCCGCGAGTTCTATGTCCTCAATGGCCACACGGCCGCGATCACCGGCTTGAGCTGGCGGATCGACGCCAATGTCCTCGCCAGCAGCAGCGAAGACACTACGATCCGGCTGTGGGAAATGAACAACGGGACACAGATCAAGTCGTGGGGAGCGCACGGCGGCGGGGCGTCTGCGGTGCAGTTCCTCCGCGACGGCCGGCTTGTCTCCAACGGCCGCGACCGCGTCTCTAAAATGTGGGACCAGAACGGCGCCGCGATCCCTGCCTTCGCCGCCCCGGCGCAGAATGACCTGGGCCTGAAGGTCGCATATTCCGAAGCGACCGGCGCAGTGCTCGCCGGCGACTGGACTGGCGCCGTCCGCGTTCTGGATGCCGCCACGGGCAAAGAACGGGCCACACTCGTGACGAACCCCTCGCCGCTGGCCGCACGTCTCGAGGAAGCCACGAAAGCCGCCGCCGCAGCGCAGTCCGCCGCCGATCAGGCCGCCGCGCAACTGGCGGCGGCCCAAAAGGTCGTCGCCGACAAGAAGGCCGCCGCGGAAGCTGCCGTCAAGGCCTCGACTGACGCCCAGACGGCGCTGACCGCCGCCACCACAGCCAAGGCCGAGGCCGACAAGCTGGTCGCCGCCAAAACGGAAGCAGTGAAGACGGCGGATACGGCTTTGAAGAACACGACGGCCGCGCTCGAAAAGGCGAAGACCGAAAAGGAAGCCGCCGAAAAGGCCGAGGACAAAAAGGACGTCCCCGCCAAGACCGAGGCCTTCGCCGCTGCGGAAAAAGCTCAGGTCGCCGCCAAGACCGCGTTCGACACGGCCAATAACGAGAAGGCCGCGGCGGAAAAAGCCTCGGCGTATGCCGCGGCGAGTCTCAAGACGCCGACAGATCAGGCCGCTGCGCTCAAAGCCGCCGCCGACAAGGCGGTCGCCGCGATGAATCCCACGCCCGAAATGACCAAGGCGATCGAAGCCGCCGCGGCCGCCGCCAAGCAGGCCGGCGACGCCGCCGCCCTGCGCAAGGCCGTCGTCGCCAGGCTCACCGCCGAGAAGGCCCGTCCGGTCCCGACCGCCGTCGCCGGTCCGGCGAAGTGATGTGCCAAGTCGAGGGCCAATTCACTTCTCCAGCGCGGCTTCGGCCGTTTCGCCCGGCGACGTGCCGGTGGGCGGTGTCGCATCGGCGGCGTAGAACGAGACGTCGGCGCTCATCTCGGGCTTGATGTACACGCCTTCCTCTTCCGCTGGAATGCGGATCTTGACCCGCACCGAGACCGAGCCTTTGGCCCGGTCGGCGATCGGCATCAGCCGCGACACGCGGCCATCATACGGCCGGTCGGGATACGCGCGCGAGCGCACCACGCAGCGCTGGTTGACGAACACCTGAGAAATGTCGCGTTCCTGGATGCTCATGTCGACCTCCAAGTCTGACAGGTCGGCCATGTCGCAGACGCTGAAGCTGCCGTTGAACGCCACGGGGTTGACGACATTCCCCTCTTCGACATTCTTTTTGAGGATTGTCCCCGTGATGGGGGCGACGATCGTGCAGTTGTCGAGCCGCCATTCGGCCTTTACGAGATCGGCCTTTGCCGAGCTCACCTCGGCCTCGGCGACCTTGATGCGTTCGGCCCGCGGTCCGCGGATGATTTCGAGGGCCCGCTCGAGACGTTCCACGCGGTGCCGGGCGGCGTCGTAATCGGTCTGCGATTTTTCCAGCTCGATGGGACTGACCGAGTTCGACTTCGCCAGCCGGATGTTCCGTTCGAGCGCCGTCTTCGCGTAATCGCGGTTCGCAATGTTCTCGTTGAGCTCGGCCTGTGCCCGGTCGATTTCCTGGGGAATGTTCTTGCGCTCGGTCGAAAGTCTCTGTTCGGCGGCGGCGAGCAGCGCCCGGCAGCGGGCCACGTCCGATTCGTAGTCGGTCGATTCGAGCTGTGCGAGAATGTCCCCTTTGGTGACCCGCAGCCCTTCTTCGAGCGCGAGGCCCTGCTCCGCGAGCTGGTCGGGCTTGTGGACCCGCAGATACTTCACCATCCCGTTCACCTTGGGGCTCACCAGGATCTGATGCGCGGGAACGACATAGCCGGTGGACAGGAGCACCACACCCCCCGGCCTGGCACTCTCGGTTTTCGCCGCGGTCGCAGCCGGCTGACCGCCCCCTCCTGCGGCGGCGACGTCTGCCTCCATCGGCGGCATCGACTCGCCGGGAGTTCCGTACACTTTCCAGGCGAAGTACGCCGTCGAGCCCGCCAAGACCAGGCACAGGAACCAGGGCAATTTCGATCCGCCCGAACCGTCGCGCATAGCCGCGTCCGACAGGCGCAGCGACTTCACCTTCTTGCTGAGGGCCGCCGGACCGCCGGGGATGTCCTCGGCGATCGCCGGACCTTGCGCGCGCGTTTCATTCTGGAACGGTTCACTCACGGGAGGACATGCCCTGGGTTCGACAGGAGAAGACTTTGAATTATAGTCGGCCAGGGACTCAGTTTGCCATGTGATTTTCGGATTGTACCCGGCTTTCGTGTGGGAATTCGACGGGAAAATGCCGCAATTTGCCGCATGATTCTGGTCCCCCGGCGAGTGCCTTTCTATGCCGGCGGAGGTGGATTGATCCAAACTCCGGGAGAACGGGCGTGCGCTCAGGGGTACCGCTTAACCGTGGGGTTTCTCATTTGCCCATCCGTCCGAGAGCGAGAATAGACGGGCAGGTTGGAAACCTGCCCCACGAAGA
>JBLMWR010000523.1:0-4856 GCA_050257335.1 Deltaproteobacteria bacterium
GCTCAGGCGGTGGGCGATGGCGACAGTCGTGCGGCCGCGGACAAGGTTGTCGAGCGCTTCCTGGATCTGCCGCTCGGTCTGCGTGTCGACCGACGAGGTGGCCTCGTCCAGAATCAGGATCCGCGGGTCGATGAGCAGCGCGCGGGCGATCGAGATCCGCTGGCGCTCGCCTCCCGAGAGCGTCTGCCCGCGTTCCCCCACGATCGAATCGTAACCGTCGGGAAGCTGCAAAATGAATTCGTGGGCTCGCGCGGCGCGGGCGGCAGAGATGATCTCCTCCCGCGTCGCCTGTGGCTTGCCGTACGCGATGTTCTCGGCGATCGTGCCGTAAAACAGGAACGGGTCCTGCAGCACGATACCGATGTTCTTGCGGTACTCGGCGACGCGAAAGGCCCGGACGTCCGTGCCGTCCACGAGGATGGCGCCGTCGCTGACATCGTAAAACCGGCAGACGAGATTGACGAGGGTGCTCTTGCCGGCGCCGGTGGTTCCCACCAGGCCGATCATTTCCCCCGGACGGATGGCCAGGCTCACATGGTCGATCACCTGCCGATTGCCGTAACGGAAGCTGACCTCTTTGATTTCGATGGCACCCTGCACCTTGCCCGGCGAGACGGGGCTGGCCGGCTCGGGAACGCTGGGGACGCGGTCGAGAATCTCGAAAATCCGCTGCGCGCTGGCGGCGGCGCGCTGCGTGGTGGTGGCCATGCGGCTCATCGACTCCAGCCGCGTGTAAATCCGGCCGACGTAAAGGAGCGCCGTCATCAGATCCCCCACCGAGAGGCGCTGATGAAACGCCCCCCAGACCCCGAACGCCCAGACGACGAGCAGCCCCCCCTGGTTAAGGAGCGCGACCATCGGCCAGAAGAATGTCCAGACGGCGTTGACGCGGTCATTCGCGGCTACGATACGGTCATTGCTGGCGCGGAAGCGCTCGTTCTCGCGGTGCTCCTGGGCGAAGGCCTTGACGACCCGGATACCGGGAATGGTGTCGGCAAGGATGCTCGTCATGTCGGCCCAGGCGCGGCCCCCGGTGAGAAATCCGTGCTGCAAGCGGTCGCGGATCCAGTACGTCAGCCAGGCGATGACCGGAAAGGTGCAGACCGTGGCGAGCGCCAAGTACGGATCGAGCCAGAAGAGAACGCCCACGGTCCCGACGATCATCAGCACGTCGGTGACGAAGTCCATCAGGCTGTCGGAGAGGAACGTGCAGATGCGATCGGTGTCGCTGCTGATGCGGGCCACCAGGTCGCCGGTGCGCTTGGCAGAGAAAAAATCGAGCGACAGCTTCTGGAGGTGTTCGTAGGTGGTGTTGCGAAGGTCGGCACTGATGCGTTCGCTGAGGCAGGCGAGGACCCATCCCTGCCACCAACCCAGGAGCCACGCGGCGAGCGCGGAAGCGGCCATCAGGGCCAAGTACAACGGAACCTTTCGGAACGGCTGGTACCACTGGGCGTGGAGAGCCACCAGTTGCCGGTCGGCTGTGGCCTTATCGATGTCCCCTTTAGCGAGTTTCTCGCGTACCTCATCGACGCGGGAGTCGTAAGGATTGAGAATATCGTCTACGAGAGGCTTGGTCAGGTACGGAGCGACCAGGCCCGCCGCGGTCGTTGCCAGCGTCAGAACTGTCCCCAGCAGCATCGTTCCGACGCGCTGGCGGGCAAAGCGTGACAGTCGCAACAACGACCCGACACTGGCCGCCGGCTGCTTTTCGGCCTCTGGAACTTCAAGGGCTGGTTCCGGGACGAAACCGTGCAGCGCTCCGCGGCGGAGGTCGTCGAAGCGTTCGATAAGATCGCGGGCGGCGCCCGCGCGGCCGACCGTGTAATACAGGTTCGCCAGGCGCGCGTCGCGACCCAGGACTTCGAACTGTCCGAGGCCTCCACGGTCGTGCGTCACAAGTGACGCGATCTGCGACAGGGGCCACACCGTGACGACACATTCACCCCCCGCCGCCCCGGCGGGACTGACAACCAGCAGCTTACGGTTGGAGAGGACGGCGCCGCGCTCGGCGAATTGGAGCTGCTCGTCAAGATCGACCCGCAGAATCGCTGCAATCCATTCGTCCGGTTCAAGCTGCCGCTGGATCGCGCGGCGGAACGGTTCCGGAAGGTCATTGAGGTCGGGTAGATCGAACTCCAAGGACGGAAACTCCTGCACAGGCGACGTCGTCGTCCGGTCACCGCAGTCCAGTCACTCGGTGACCGCACTGAGCTGGGGGTTGTTCGCATATTTGACCGAAAACCTGAACTGGGGACTGCTTGTGTACCGATGGCGTGTAACGGTGACTGGCCATGCGCACCCCGGAAAGCAAAGGAATTCCCAAAGGGCCGGAACATGGAATGATCCGGATATTAATGTGAACGGATGCACCTCTGGGGGACCGGTCCCGCAATTTTTGTGTACTTTTGAAATTGGCCCCGGTAGAATACAGCATCGGGCCACGGAGAAGTAGGGCAGACGTGGCCTCTTGCCGGGCTGCAAGAGTTCATTTCAGCCACCGGGCATACCCGCCATCAAGAAGTTTGGCCCCCGCCATAAATCCGACCTGACCGAATCCAGGGAACTCGTCCCTTCCCGCGTTCCACTCTCGATCGACCCGCCCGGATCGACACCCCCGTTTGCCAGACCGTTCGTCATGGAAATTCGCAAGATCCTCGCGCTCCGCGGTCCCAACATCTGGTCGCGCTATCCCGTCCTTGAGGCCTGGGTCGACCTCAAGGAATTGAAGGACTCGCCATCAGATTCCATTCCCGGGTTCAACGACCGGCTCATGGCGTGGCTGCCGACGATGATCGAACATCGGTGCAGCATCGGCGAACGGGGGGGATTTTTCCAGAGGCTCCGCGACGGCACCTATCCGGCCCACATTCTCGAGCACGTCTCGATCGAGCTGCAGACGCTGGCGGGGACGCCGGTGGGGTTCGGCAAGGCTCGCGAGACCTCGGAAGAGGGGGTCTACAAAGTCGTCATGCGGTATCGCGACGAACAGCTCGCACGGGCCTGCCTCTTCGCGGGGCGCGAGCTGCTGCTGGCCGCGATTTACGATCGCCCGTATAACGCGCAGGCCGAAGTCGCCAGACTGCAGGAGTTGGCCGACCGCGTCTGCCTGGGACCGAGTACGGCGGCGATCGTCGCGGCGGCCGAGGCGCGGGGGATTCCAGCCCGCAGGCTGAACGCGGGAAGCCTCGTGCAACTGGGGCAAGGCGCCCGGCAGCACCGCATCTGGACGGCGGAAACCGACCGCACGAGTGCCATTGCCGAAACGATCGCCCAAGACAAAGAGCTGACCAAGACGCTGCTGCGGGCGGGAGGGATTCCGGTCCCCGAGGGGCGGATCGTCGAGGGCGCCGACGACGCGTGGGAAGCCGCCAGCGAGATCGGTCCGCCGGTGGTGGTCAAGCCCCGCGACGCCAACCACGCCCGCGGCGTGTTCACGAACCTCGTCACGCGCGAGCAGGTCGAAGCAGCCTACAACATTGCCCTGAAGGAAGGGAGCGGGGTGATCGTCGAAAAGTTCGCCCCCGGCAACGAGCACCGACTGCTGGTCGTGGGGACGAAGCTCGTCGCCGCCGCCCGCGGCGAAGCGGCGTTCATCGTCGGGGACGGCATGCGGACGGTCGATCGGCTCGTCGCCGAGCAGCTCAATTCCGACCCGCGACGCGGCGAAGGGGAAGCATTTCCCTTAAGCCCGATTGAGTTCGACGCGATGGTGCTGATGCAGCTCGAACGGCAGGGGTACAAAGTCGACTCGGTTCCTCCCAAGGGAGCGCGCATTCTGGTGCAGCGCAACGACAACCTGTCGGCCGACGTGACCGGCCAGGTCCATCCCACGATCGCCGCCCACGCCGTGCTGGCCGCGCAGATCGTCGGTCTCGACGTGGCGGGGCTGGACGTGGTGGTCGAAGACATTTCGCAGCCGCTCGAATCGCAGGGGGGCGTGGTGGTCGAGGTGAACGCCGGACCGGGACTGTTGATGCATCTGCGGCCGTCGGAGGGGACCCCGCAGCCGGTCGGCGAAGCGATTGTCGAAAGCCTCTTTCCGGCGGGCCAGAATGGCCGGATTCCGGTGGTGTGCGTAACGGGGACGAACGGCAAGACCACCGTGACGCGGCTGGTGTCGCAGATGCTCAGGGCGACCGGGCGCATCGTGGGCACGGCCTGCACCGACGGCATCTTCGTCGACGGCCGCACGATCGAAGGGGGAGACTGCTCGGGACCGCGCAGCGCCCGCAAGATTCTGCTCAATCCGCTCGTTGAAGCGGGAGTGTTCGAAGCGGGCCGCGGCGGAATTCTTCGCGAAGGGCTCGGTTTCGACCGCTGCGACGTGGCGGTCGTCACCAACATCGGCGAGGCCGATCACCTCGGGCTGGCGTATATCGACACCCCCGAGCAGATGTTTACCGTCAAGCGCAGCCCGGTCGACGTCGTGCTGCCCCGCGGCGCGGCGGTCCTCAAGGCCGACGATCCGCTGGCGGCCGACATGGCCTCCCTGAGCGCCGGCTCGGTCGTCTTTTTCGCTCTCGACGGCGAGCACCCGGTCATGGTCGCCCATCGGGCGGAGGGAAAACGGACGGTCTTCGTTCGCGACGGTTCGGTAGTGCTGGCTGAGGGGCTCCGCGAATTTCCGCTGGTCGCGGTCGACCGGGTTCCGCTGACGCACGGGGGGCGGGTACCGTTTCAGATCGAAAACGTGCTGGCCGCCGCGGGAGCCGCGTGGGGGCTGGGGGTCGCGCCCGAAACGATCCGCGCCACGCTCGAGAGATTTCGGCCGGACATGCACGACTGCCCGGGGCGCTTCAACCTTCTCGCTTTCCGCAGCGCCACGTTGATCATCGACGATTCGCATAACGCGT
>JBLMWR010000524.1:0-5985 GCA_050257335.1 Deltaproteobacteria bacterium
GGGAATCCGATAAACGCACGTGCATACGATTCTAGCCTAACTTCCGGCAGGAGGAAAGTCGTACGTCAGGCTTATAACCTGACAGCAATGCGCCTGCGAATTGCACTGTGGAAAAAAAGCCCTGCTTATCCGGAAATGAGCGCGCCCAACCCGCTACTCGCTGCCCCGTAGCATGGGCTTCCAAAGCCCGTGCGCGCCGGACGAAATCTGTAGCACGAAAGCGAGAACCCCGATTGTTCGGAGGATGATGGGCTGCTTTTCGGAATTTTGACCACCTTGGTTCCTGAGAGTGACGGCCTGGCTTGGAAGCCCATCCTACCTCAAGTCCCACACGACGCCCGCCGGACCGGCGTTCACGACGGGGGACGCGCCGATGAATGCCCGTTGACCGGCACTGCCGTGAATATGGCCGCAGACCACGAGCCTTGGCTTGACGCGCTCAATCGTCGCCCGCACCGCCGTGCTCCCCAGGCTCTCCCCTCCCGATGTCGCGTCCACCGCTCCTTTCGGGGGCGAATGACTGACGAGAACGCAGCCGCTCGGACAGCGGGACAACAATTTGGCTGCCTCCTCTTCCGTGAAGTCGTAACTCCAGGCGCCGAACGGGGTGACCGGCACACCTCCCCCGATCCCGAAGAATTCGACCCCCGCCACTGTCACTCCCGAGCCGTGCAGCACGTGGGCCGCCGGCCAGCCGCGGCACGCCGCGACCAGCTCCTCCGTCGTTTCATTGTTCCCGGCGACCAGCACGGCGGGTTTCTTGATCGCGCGCAGCACGTCGAGACACGCGGCCAGGTTGCGGTGCACGCTGCAGAAATCCCCGGCTCCGACCACGACATCGGCATTCTCCGACGTTTCGACGATCCGCCGCGCGGCGTCGAGGTCATTGTGCAGATCGCTGAAGAGGAGCAGTTTCACGGCGACGTTCCCCGGCTCGCGCGCGGCCGGCCTTCACCGGCGGAAATAGTAGTAGGATGGTCCGCCGAACGGGTTCACGGGATTCGTCCGCGGAACGGTCCGATAGGGGAACGTGCCTTGTGGAATTGGCCGTGGTGGGAATGTCGCCGAGGGCGGGAAGGCCCGAATCGCCGGGCCGTACGTCAGCCCCGGATTGTATGGCCGGGAGGAGTACAGCCCGTACGGCGCCGCGACGCGTCCCGCGCGGGGCGGGTTGCTCGTCCCGGCCAGCGCCCCGAACCCCATGCCGCCCGCCGGCCCCCGCGCCCACGTGGAAGATGTCGCGAGCAGCCCCAATCCCATGATCGCCGCCACTGAGAGCACAAGCTGTTTCACGGTTCCGCTCCTCATTCAATATCCGAATCAGCGCCGCCGGGTCGGTTGCTGTCGGTGGTGGACAATTGATTTTGACTATCGCATTTGCCGGGACTGTCTGGTTCTGTCCGGTGTCCACGAACAGATCGGGTCAGGCGTATCAGTGTCAGCAGAACCGCCACGGGAAAGAGTGCGCCGACGATCGTGAACAGGTGTGATCGTTCCAAGTACCTGCAGAGATACCACGCGATGCCCGCGCAAAGGGCAAGCGTGAAGATCATCGAGAGATGGGCAGGTCTGCGCATGTCTGAATTCTACCACGGAGTGAGCCGGATGGAATTCCATTCCTGCGCCTCGTCTGCACGACATCTGCATTATCTTTGCAATCCGGGGATAAGAATTTCGTCCATTGCTTCTTGATCTGCGCCCGCGTGCCGGTGTTTCGACGACGCAAGCTGCGTCGCCCACGAGTCGGCAATGTCTCAATCGACGACTGCGTGTCGTGTAAACCGCCCGGATATTACCACTCAACCTCCTGCCCCAACTTCAGCCACCGGGCGTTGTCGAGCACGTGGCGTGCGGCGACGGCGTCCTGCACGGCCAAGCCAACCGATTTGAAAAGCGTAACCTGGCGATCGTCGCTGCGCCCCCGCTGGCGGCCCAGCACCAACTCTCCCAGATCGGCGTGAATGTGCTCGCGGCCGATCAGGCCGGCTTCGAAGGGCTGAATCAGGTCCCCCGCTTCCTGCCACGCGGCATCGCGGCCGTCCACGACGACCAGCGCCCGCCGCACCGTTTCCGCAGGAATCTCACAGGCGTCGCGCGTGTACGAGCCGACGGCGTTGACGTGCGCGCCGGATGGCAGGTCGGCGTCATCGAAGATCGGGACCTTCGACGTCGTCGTCGCACAGACAATGTCGGCCTGCTGCAGCGCCTCGCGCGGCGAAGCGGCGGCGATCAGTCGGGCGCTGACCCCGGACCGGCCGGTGACTTCCGCAATCAGCGCGGCGACTTTCTCGGGCGTGCGGCTGTAGATCCGCACCTCTTCGATGGGACGGACAGCGCACATCGCTTCCAGATGCGTGCGGGCCTGCACCCCGGCGCCAAAGATCGCCAGACGCCGGCTGTCGCGGCGCGCGAGAAGGTCGGTCGCCGCACCGGACGCGGCGGCGGTGCGAATCGCCGTCAACGTCGCCCCTTCCAGCAGGGCCTGCGGGCGACCGGTCGCCGGATCGATGACGAGCACGGCGGCCTGAATGCGGGCAAGGCCCTGCGCGGGATTCTTATCGAATACTGAAACGACTTTGACCGCCAGAGCCTGCGTTTGCGGATCGGCGTCGTCCAGGTATGCCGGCATGATCAGGCTGACTCCGGCGTGGCGCGGGACCGGCAGATGCGTGCGGTGGGGAATGACCGCCCGCCCGTCCGCGAGGGCCGCAAAGGCCTCCTTCATGGCGGTGATAGCGTCGCGCATGGGAAGCGCCTGTCGAACGTCGGCAGCGTTGAGAATCAGCACGATGTCACGATTCCCAGAGCCGAAGGATTCCAACCGGCGGCTCGAAGATTCCCCGAGATTCGTCAAAGATTCCAAAGATTCCAGAGGTGAACCCGCCGTGGGGGCAGAGTTTCCAACCTGTCCGTCATTTCCATACGACCGCAATTGTCAGTGGTCAGTTGTCAGTGGTACGCCATTTCACATGACCTTTCCACTCTTCGCAAGGGGGGGCAGGGGGATCGGGCGAAGCGCAAGACCCCGCGCAAAAACCGGGCGAGACTCGTCCCACAGCCACATTGCTCCGTAGCTCCGCAAACCCTGCTTGCGTATGCTGTGAATAACCCGAAAATCGCGGTGCTGGATGAGTTTGCCTCCAGCACCCCGGACCCGGCGCGCCGGGACAGCCAGGGTGCTTTTGCGAAACTGACCCACTGGCAAAATCGCCATGAAACCGATCGAAGTCGGCGACGCCGCTCCCGAATTCACCGCGACCGCCTCCGACGGCCGGCCCGTGTCGCTGGCTGGCTTCAAGGGGAAGCAGGCCGTCGTCCTCTTCTTTTACCCGCGCGACAATTCGCCGATCTGCACCCGGGAAGCCTGCGCGTTCCGCGACGCCTGCGAAGATTTCGTCCGGCTGGGGGCGGCAGTGATCGGCGTGAGCAGCGATTCCGACGAGAGCCACCGCTCGTTCGCCGCCACGCAGCGCCTTCCCTTCCTGCTGATCGCCGACACCGACGGCGCCCTGCGGCGGCTGTTTGGAGTCCCGAACTCCCTGTTCGTGCTCCCCGTCCCCCCCTTTGCGAACGAGGGGGAGAAGTCGTGGGGCGCCGTTACCGGTCGCGGGCGGATTTGAACTGCTGGTCGAGGTCGCGAAGTTGGCGGGGAAGGTCGGTGAAGCGCGGGGGCCAGGGGGTTGAGTGCAGCTTGCGCAGCGTTTCGCGGGCGGCGTCGAAATGCTTTTCGTGAATCTGGGCACCGGCCAGGCCCACGAGGCCGGTCGGTTCCAGGGGACGGATGCGCGCCGCCAGCTCCCACTCTTCGATCGCCTCGGGCCAGCGGTTCTGCTGCTGGCGGACCGTGGCGAGGGCGGCGTGACTCTCGGATTCGCCGGCCTGCGCTTCGACGATCGACGTATAGGCCCGCTCGGCGTCGCGCGGACGTTCGAGGGCCGTGTAGCGATTCCCCAGGTCCTCAAACAGGGCGCTGTCGCGGCGGATGACTTCGAGCGATTCGAGAATCTGCCGGATCGCTCCGTCGCGGTCGTTGATCTTGTCGTAGCAGGCGATCAACGCCCGGTGCGTCTGGACGTCGTTGGGCTCCAGGGCCACGGCCCGCTGAAGCTGCGCGATGGCGCGCTGGAACTGCCCCTGTTCGAGCAGCACCTGCCCCAGAGCCTTGCGGACGATCGGCCGGTCTTCGTCGTTCTCGTCGGTCTCCTTGTCGAGCTCGGCGGTATACGCCGCCAGATCGGGGGATCGCCGCAGGACGTTCTTGAGGGCCTCGACGGCATTCAGCCGGTTGGCGTGATGCGGTCCCCAACTGATGATCGCTCCGGAGGCGGCTTCGACGGCTTTGGCGGTCAACTTCAGCCCGGCGTACGCCTCGGCCTGGCTGGCGTAGTAGCTCGAAAGCGTGCCATTGCCGATTCCGCGGTTGGGCTGCGACTGCTGATGCAGGGGGATCAGCTCTTCGTAGTATTTCGCGGACTGTTCGAAAAGCTCGTTCTGCAGGCAACTCCCGGCGAGCATCGAGAGTGGGTATTCGCCCCAGCGGTTCTCCTTGTGGAAATACTCATCGCTCTGTTTCAACTGGGCGAGCAGCTCCTCCTTGCGGCTGGTGCGGAAGTACGCGTGCATCAGCCAGACGCGGTAGCTGAGATTGCCGGGGTGTTCTTCGACCAGCGGTTCGAGGAGGGCGATCGACTCGCCGAACCGTTTCTCCTGGTGCAGGAAATCGACCAGCTTCGAGCGGCCCCCTTCGTCGAGCACCTTGTCGCGATGGGCGACGAAGAGGATTTCGATGGCCCGGTCGGTGCGATGCAGGCCGTGGAAGAGATAGTCGGCGATGTACTGCACGGCGGCCCCGGACGTTTTGCGCTGGGCGTAGACTTCGTCGGCGACCCGCGCGAAATCGCCCGCCTTCTCCTTCCAGAAGCGTTCGTCGGTGAAGGGGAAATAGATCAGACGCTGGCGCTCATGCTGGCTTTCGAGGTCGCGGCGGAGCGCGGCCAGCACGATCGCCAGCAGCCGGCCTTCCAGGTCGCCCAGATCCTTCAATTCGGCCCGCCAGTAGTAGAAGGTCGCCGCGAACTGGCTCCAGCCGTCCTGATTATTGTACCGGAACCAGCCCGGCTCGTTCTCGACGCGTTCGATGAGGAAGGCGAGCCCGGCCCGGCCGCCGGCTACGTCGTGCAGCGTCACCGCGACCTGGTTGACGACTGACGTGTAATTGCTCGTCTGCTGCTTGAGCACCTCGGGGACGACTTTCGCAGCGAAGCTCATGAGGTCGTCGCGCGCCCCCGGCAGCTTTTTTCCGTCGGCGAGGCGATAGAGGGCGCACAATTGGTTGACGAGGTTGTAGCGGTGGTTGTGATCCCTGGTGTCGAGGTCTTTGAGGAGGGCCCGCTCGTACGCTTTGTACAGCGTCTTTCCAGTCCCCAGCGAGACTTCGCCGCCGTTCGACAAGGCCTCGTAATAAACGTTGTACAGGTTCTGCACGAGCCACAGCCGCTGCTGCCCGTGCACCGGATGCCGCAATTGCTCGGCGATGATCTTCTCGGCGCGGGCGTAATGCCGCTGACGGTTGAGATAGGAGACGAAGGTCGCCAGGGGAGTGTTGGCCGAAACGGGAAGCAGGCCGCCGCTGGTCTGCTGGAATTCGGCGAGGGCCCCCTGCAGGATGTCGGTGGCCTCAGCCGCGCGGCTGTAATTCCACAGCGCGGCGGCCAGGGCCGCGCCGACGTGCAGGCGGTCGTAGGTCTCCCGAGTTTGGAGATCGTAAAGGGCCCGCAACTGGCGGAGTTGTTCATCGGCCAGGGATTTGGGGGAGATCGCGCCCAGTCCCGAAAGGAAGTCGGCCATCAGCCGCTGTTCCCCTTCGGACCATTCGTGCTTGTCAGCCCGCTGCAGGGCGGCGAGGGCCGCGGCGACGTGCGGACCGGCCTGGTTCTGCACCTCGGCGGCCCGGCGCTCGACCTGCACTTCGAGCATGTCGAGCGC
>JBLMWR010000525.1:0-4154 GCA_050257335.1 Deltaproteobacteria bacterium
TCTCCACACGATCCGCGCGGTGGCGGCCGAGGGAAACGGCAGCAAAGAGGCGGCACAGGCATGGCGCGAACTGGTCAAGAGCCGGGCGCAGGCGCTTCCTGAGATCTTCTCGGCCTTCGACGACGCCAATCCGCTGGCCGCCAATTATCTGCGGAGCGCCATCGAGACCATTGTTCAGCGCGAACTCGACAAAGGCGGGAAACTGCCGGCGGAAGATCTCGAAAGGTTCGTGCGCGATACCAAGCGCGACCCTCGCGGACGGCGGCTCGCGTACGAGCTGCTCGCCGGCGTCGATCCGTCGGCTCCCGATCGGCTCATTCCGGGGATGCTCAATGACCCTGGCATCGAATTCCGCCGGGATGCCGTGGCGCGGCTCGTAGAACGGGCTTCGAAGCAACTCGCCGCCGGCGACAAGGACGACGCCCGGAGGCTTCTCGTCGAGGCCCTTTCCGGAGCCCGCGACGAGGACCAGGTGCAGGCCATCAAGAAGCAGCTCGACGGGCTGGGCGAGAAGGTCGATCTGCCGCGGCACTTCGGGTTCCTCATGAGCTGGCGGCTGGTCGCCCCGTTCGACAACACCGACAAGAAGGGGCTGGCGGCGGTCTATCCTCCAGAAAAAGAACTCGACCTTTCAGCAACATACGAGGGGAAAGAGGGGAAAAAGATCGCCTGGGTCGAGCATACGACCGAAAACGAAAACGGGATCGTCGATCTGGCGAAAACCCTGGGGCCGTTCAAGGGAGCGGTGGCCTACGCCGCGACCGAGTTCCAGAGCGAAGAGCGGCTCCCCGTCGAGTTCCGCCTGGGAACGCCAAACTCGTGGAAAGTCTGGCTCAACGGAGAGCTGATTTTTGCGCGCGAGGAATATCACCGGGGAATGAATCTCGACCAGTACAAAATGCGGGGCACGCTCAAGCCGGGAAAGAACGTCATTCTCATCAAGGTGTGCCAGAACGAGCAGACCGAAGACTGGGCGCAGCGCTGGCAGTTCCAGTTCCGGGTATGCGACGCCGTGGGGACCGCGATCCTTTCCGCCGACCGGGGCGCCACGCTCCCGAAGCCCGCCGCCGGCGGTTCGGACTAACGACCGTTAGCCCATTGAAGCGGAGAGCGTGACGACGGCCATAGCGCTTATGACTGACAGCCGGTTTCGAGTCATATCGCAAAGATTGCGAGCCAGGAGAGAATAGAAAAAAAATGGAGAACCGCGGATACGCGCGGATAATAACGAGCGAGATAAACTGGCACATCCGCGCGTATCCGCGTCATCAGCGGTTAAGACCGTTTACGCTGCGAGTGCCGCCAGGACCGGGGTTTCGGACTCGCTTGTTCCTTCGGTTTTTCGTTGTTGCCATTCGTGGATCTCTGGGAGTTATCGATCGATGCGTCATGCAATTCTTTTGTTTCTGGCTCTCGCCGCGGTCGTCATTGGGAGCGGAGCCGACTGGCCGCAGTTTCGCGGCGCCGACACGTCGGGTGCCTCCAGCGACACGAATGTGCCCACGGCCATCACGGACAATATCGCCTGGTCGGCCGATCTCCCGGGGCGGGGGTTGTCGGGACCGATCGTCGTCAGAGGAAAAGTGTTCGTCTCGGCCAGCAGCGGCTATCAGCAGGACCGGCTGCACGTCTTGTGCTTCGACGGAAAGACAGCCAAAAAACTCTGGGAGCGCCAGTTCTGGGCCACGGGGAGGACGCTGTGCCATCCCAAGATGTGCAATGCGACCCCCACGCCGGCCAGCGACGGCAAACGGGTCTTCGCTTTCTTCTCGAGCAACGACGTGATCTGCCTCGATCTCGACGGCAACCTGCAATGGGTCCGGGGGATGACGCACGATTACCCCAACGCCAGCAACAGCCTGGGAATGGCCTCGTCGCCGGTGGTGGCCGAAGAGACGTTGATCGTGCCGGTCGAAAACCTCAGCGAATCCTTTACCGCCGGGCTTGACGTGGCGACGGGGATCAACCGCTGGAAGCTCGATCGTCCGCTGCTCGACAACTGGACGAGCCCCGTAATCCTGCCCGGAAAGAATCGCGAGGAGGATCTGGTCGTGCTGCAATCGGGGAAGGGACTTGTCGCGCTGCGGCCTTATGCGGGGTATGAAGCGTGGCGGTACGACGAGGGGGCGAGCACGATTCCGTCCTCGGCCCAGTCGGGGGGAAGGCTGTACGTTCCGTCGAAGGGGCTGACGGCGCTTGAACCGGCGGCGGCGGGACAGCCCCCGCGCGTCCTCTGGCAATCGAACAAGCTGGCGCCGGCGACCGCCAGTCCGCTGGTGATGGGGGACCGGGTCTTCAATCTCAACGGCTCGGGAGTGCTCGCCTGCGCCGACGTGAAGGATGGACAGGTTCTGTGGCAATTGCGGTTGCAGGTGACGCTGGGCGAAAAGGCGTCGCGCGGGGCCTTCACCAGTTCTCCAGTCGCCGCCAACGGGCACCTGTACTTCTTCAACGAAGACGGAGTGGCGATGGTGGTGAAGGGAGGCGAGAAGGGGGAGATTGTCGCCAGCCACGAATTCGGCGAGATGATCCTCGCCACTCCCGCCATCGCCGACGGGGCGCTGTACGTCCGCAGCGACAAACATCTGTGGAAGATCGGCAAGTAGGTTCCGCCTGCGGGGCAAGACCTCGCTCGCAGTGCATGGAAGCAATCGGCCCCGCATGGCTTGAGGAAACGGGACGCGAAAATTCAACGTCTCGTTCCCGAGTTCAGCTTGGCAACGAGGTGAAAAGGGAAGGGGAGCGAAAAAACCATGATCGTGGGAAATGGAAACTACCGGTACCAGCCCATCCCCGACTGGGCGAAGCTCCCGGCGGGCTGGTCGTTCGTCGAAGTCGTGGGAATCTCCGTCGATTCGCGCGATCGGGCGTTCGTTTTCTGCCGCGGGGAGCATCCAGTCGTCATTTTCGAGCCGGACGGAACGTTCGCCGGGGCATGGGGCGAGGGGCTGTTCAAGCGCCCGCACGGCATCACCATCGGACCGGGAGACGTCGTCTGGTGCACGGACGACATGGGGCATACGGTGCGCAAGTTTTCGGCCGACGGAAAGTTGCTGCTGACGCTCGGCAGCGGGCAGCCCACCGACACGGGGATTGTGGGGATGGATTATCGGACGATCAAGCGTCCCGGACCGCCGTTCAACATGCCCACGAACGTGGCGATCGCCCCGTCTGGCGAACTGTACATCACCGACGGCTACGGGAACGCGCGCGTCCATAAGTTTTCCTCCGAGGGGAAGCTTCTGTTCTCGTGGGGCGGAGCCGGGGACGGGCCGGGGCAGTTCAATCTGCCGCACGGCATCGCCATCGACGGCCACGGCCGGGTGTACGTCGCCGACCGCGAGAACAGCCGAATCCAGGTTTTTTCAGGCGAGGGAAAATTCCTGAGCCAGTGGACCGACACCGGGCGGCCGATGCAGATCTGTTTCGACGGCGACGACCGGGCGTTCGTGTGCGACGTGGGGTTCCGGGCGGGGCTGTTTCCGTTTCAAACCCCGCCTCCGCCGCCGGTGCGCGGGGCGTACGTAAGCGTGTTTGACACCGAGGGGCGGCTGTTGTCGCGGTGGGGCGGGAGCGACGACCCGTGCGCCCCCGGCGATTTTTTCGCGCCCCACGGAGTCTGCGTCGATTCGCGGGGAGCGGTTTACGTGGGCGAAGTGGTGATGTCCGCGGGGGGCCGTCAGGGAAAAGTTCCGCCGACCTGCCATTCGCTGCAGAAATTCGTGCCCGCGGCGTAGCCATTGCGAAAGGAAATCGGTCTTCCCGCATTCGGCGATTTCTACGACAATGCGCCCACGGAGACGAAGAAACACCGCGGATGACGCGGATACGCGCGGATGAGCCAATTCACCTCGTCCCTATTTATCCGCGCGTATCCGCGCCATCCGCGGTTAAAATCATTCTGTTTGCTGATTTCGATCGTGCCGCCTCATCCGCAGTGAGATTTTTTCGCATCGCGGCGCGGATGCGGTCATGAACGGTTGGTTTGCGAGCAATAGCACGATGCGTATTGGTGAAATCTACGGTCCCGACAAGTTCGGGCTCTCGTTCGAGATCTTCCCGCCGAAAACTCCCGACGGCGACGGCGCGCTGTGGGAAAACATCGAGCGTCTCGCGCGCTTCAGGCCGGCCTTCATCTCGTGCACCTACGGCGC